>NZ_JAJAFZ010000024.1:0-62063 GCF_025384895.1 Photorhabdus kayaii | reverse complement strand
CGCGGACAGCGCTGTTACAGGCAGTGAGTAGTGATGGCCGCGCAGTAGTGGCCGCGTGTCAGGCGCTAAATAGTGGGCAGCATGATACGGCTATCTCCCATGACTGGGCAATATTTAACCGCAAATTAAATGAAGAAAGTCGCACTATGGTCACGCGGATGGGGAAAAAGTTAGCGGAAATGGCGGTTGAAGTCACCGGTGAGTCATTAATTGCATGGTGGTTAGCACAAATAAAGAGCGATATTGCCGCCGGTACCTATCCGATTACTTTGGCGGTCGTCATGAGTGCATTGGGTGCGGCTCCACGTGAAGTGATCGTCATGCATCAATATGGCGTTGCAATGACGATACTCAGCGCGGCTATACGCCTGATGCGTGTTACCCATATTGACATTCAACGTATCTTGTTCTCATTGAATCAAGATATTGAACTGTTTTGTGATGAGGCGGAAAAGGGAGGGATTGAACAGATGACATCTTATGCACCGATGACCGATGTTCTGGCGGCATTGCACGTTAGCGCATTTACCCGGTTGTTCAGTAATTAACTTGATTCTGATATCGCTTTTAACCCCCTCTTAATCGTATGAGGAAATCCTTGTGAAAAAAATTACCCGAATTGGTATTGGCGGTCCGGTGGGTTCAGGCAAAACTGCCGTTATTGAAGTGATCACACCTATTTTGATTCAACGCGGAATAAAACCTCTGATTATCACCAATGATATTGTTACCACCGAGGATGCTAAACAGGTTAAACGTACCTTGAAAGGCATTTTAGATGAAGAAAAGATACTTGGTGTGGAAACCGGCGCTTGCCCTCATACAGCGGTGCGCGAAGATCCCAGTATGAATATTGCGGCGGTAGAGGAGATGGAGGCGCGTTTTCCTGACAGCGATGTTGTGTTAATTGAAAGTGGTGGTGATAATCTGACACTCACTTTTAGTCCGGCGCTGGCAGATTTTTATATTTATGTGATTGATGTCGCCGAAGGGGAGAAAATTCCGCGCAAGAACGGACCGGGTTTGGTACAGGCGGATATTCTGGTGATCAACAAAATTGATTTAGCACCTTATGTTGGTGCCAGCCTGGCGGTGATGGAGCATGACACTCAAATTGTGCGTGGTCAGCGCCCTTATATCCTTACCAATTGCAAAACAGGTGAGGGTGTTGAAACGCTGGTAAATATGATCATGCGTGACTTCCTGTTTACTCATTCATTACAGGCGACACAATGACTTCCACCAGCTCGCCGCAAAATATTGGCGAAGTTATTGGCGAAATGTATCAACGGGCAAATAATCTTGGTGCCAACGCGCCGGAACTTGCACTATTTCAGGATGAACCGCCTCAGATGGCAAGCGGTGATGTCGGTAAAAGTGGCTATCTACAATTGGGATTTGCCCGGCGTGGTGATCGTAGCATTTTGGCGCAAATGAAACGCCGGGTTCCTTATTTGGTGCAGCGGGCGCTGTATTGGGATGAGGCACTGCCGCAGATGCCGTGTGTATTTATGATCTCCACGTCGGGATGTATCTTACAAGGAGATAGATTGGCGCTGGACATTCATGTTGCTCCAGAGGCGTTTGGTCATGTTACTACCCAATCGGCTACTAAGATTCATTCGATGGTGAATAACTATGCGGCGCAAGTGCAAACTATCCAGATAGAGCAGGGAGGCTATCTGGAAATGATGCCCGATCCGGTTATACCTCACAGTGGTTCTCGGTTTATCACAGACACTCAAATAACCATTCACTCGACTGCCACACTGATTTATTCTGAAATTATTATGTCCGGTCGCAAATACCACCCTGCTGATCAAGGGTTTAAATTTGATGTTTACTCATCACGAATTACGGCAACTGATTTTGATGGCAAGATATTGTTTGCGGAACGTTATGTACTGGAGCCGAAAAAACAACCGTTGAACAGCGTAGGGGTGATGGGGCCGTTTCATGTATTCGGCAATGTGATCTTGCTCACTCCTCAAGTTCACCACGATCGTATTCTGGCTCGCATGACGCCTCAGTACGATGCTGAAACGGGTATAGCGAGTGGTACCAGTCGTTTACCTAATCAATGTGGTTTAATCTTTAAGGTGTTGGGAAAAGAAACTTATCAAGTTAAAGCGGGTGTTCGCCTTTTCTGGCGTATAGCCCGTGAGGAGATCTTGGGTGTTACACTGCCTGAGCCGTTTATCTGGCGATAAAACCTGGGATGAGAATCTGTTTCGGGCTTTATCGCCAAATGGATGGTTGTCATGCTATTACTATCACTCTTTAACGGCTTTAATTGGACATTCAAAACCATCAGGTTTTATCGTTAGAAGGTCACATTTAAGATGGTCGATCACATGTTCTGCGGTATTTCCTAGAAAAGCAGCGGACAGCCCAGTTCTGCCGAGGATACCAAGAACGATAATGCCCGCATTCATCTCATCGCACATTTTGGGAATAACACTCTCCGGTAGTCCTTCATGGATATGAGTATATTTTTCATCAATGCAGAATTTTTGGCGCAATTCTTTCATGGCGATAAGATGCTGACCACGTAGGGCATGGTTATAAACACTTGGATCGAAATCGGGTAGCTCAATAGCGATATTCAGTGGCGCAACAGGATAAGCGCTGACCAAATGAATTTCCGGGTTTTTCATTACTTGATTTGCCAATTCCTGAGTTTCCTTAACGAGTTTCAGGTTCAGCTCATGATGATATGATTCTTCATTAGATAAATTAACCGCGACTACAACGGAGCCTTGGTCCGGCCATATCTGATCTTTTACCATCCATACTGGACATGGGCATTTGCGGAGTAACTGCCAGTCAAGTGGGGTAAAAATCAAGGAGCCAAGCTTGTCATGTTTATGCGTCATTTTCAGAAGTAAATCATGATTACCTGTAATGACCTCCTGGATAATTGCTTCATAAGGTCGATTATGCCATACCACTTTTATTTCAATATCAATACCGGCTTCCAGATAGTAGTACGCTTGTTGTTTAAGCCAGGCAGTGCGTTGGCTGGTAACACCTTTACGCATAGCACTACCTTCTTCTGGGGAGAGTAAAGTGGTCATTTCATAAGAAAGATCATAAATGGGCAAGAAAGCTTTAATCCGGCCACCGTTGCGTTGCACTATATAAACTGCACGCCTTAATGCCGGTTGATCGTCCTGACTTGGGTCAATTGCAACTAAAAGGTTTTGATAGTTTGCCATAATGGTATCCTCACAGAGGCTAGACAAAACACACTTCAATACTCACGTTTCAATACTAAAGATAAACCAATATAAGCAAACCGAACAGGTCAGAGGAGAACCAGATCAACAAAATAAGATGATCTGGTTTTAAGATCAGGTAATTGAAACAGATTTTTTTCCGACTAACTCAGACAACTTATCCATGTTTTCAATCGTGATGTATTTACCTTTTACACCGAGAGTTTGGTTTTTCTGGAAACGCCCAAGCAGACGACTAATAGTTTCAACCGTTAAACCTAGGTAATTACCAATATCACTGCGGGTCATGGTTAAACGGAATTCTTTTGGTGAGAAACCACGCTGAGCGAAACGACGAGAGAGATTATAAATAAATGCGGCTAACCGTTCTTCAGCGTTTTTCTTAGATAACAACAATATCATTCCTTGCGAGGTGTTGAATGGCATAAAAACATGCTGACATGTTTTGGACTGGGAAACCTCATTTTCGATCAACCTCTCTCATGCTCAATAAATGAATGGTCGAAAACCGGTTTTCAGTTGCCTGATTATGCACGATATACCGCAGCCATTCTGACAAGATGTTCACCGAACGAAATTTTATCTGCTCATTTGCTCCCACTTTATATTGAAGCGGATACCCCTGTCCCTGTTTCCCATGGAAGCGATGAATGGCATGCTTTTTTACGCATTATGAGGCGTTGTGCTCGGCAGGACATGACGGTCAATCATCTTGTTGATAACGGTACTCGATGGGGCGATTTCACTGTATTGGATATTATCAAACCCATTTCTGACGTTATGTGAGGTAAAGCATGGCAATACTATGCCTCGGAAGAAGCATCAAGATTAACTTTGCAGAATGGTTGGAGGAATGCCGTGATGACCTGTGGCTTATCAGTTCTGCACCACAATTTCCTCTTCAGCACCGTTACCGGTACGTCCGGCAGATCGACAGCCTTGATGACGGTGAAGGTGTTTTATCTATCGCCACAGAATTAGGACGTCACACCTCATTCAGCCAGATTCTGCCTCATTCGGAATTTGACCTTATCCGAGCTGCACAACTTCGGGAATATTATGGCCTCCCAGGCCAGAACGTTGAAAGTGCCTTGGCGTATCGAGATAAGGTTTTAATGAAAGATTATCTTCAACGTGCAGGCATTGAAGTGGCTCCGTTTAGACGACTTGGCAGTTGGCTGGATGTTCTAACTTTCAGTGAAGAGCATAATTTCCCAGTTGTGATAAAACCGGTGGATGGATGCAGCTCGAAATACGTTAAGGTATGTAGGAGTCTCAGAGAAGTATCCGATTTTTTCCGCGACAGAACCGTTGATGGCTGGATGGTAGAAAAGTTTATCTCTGGAAATATGTATCATGTTAACGGTGTAATTAATGAAGCAGGAGATTCATTTTTTGCTCCCTGCGCTTATATCAATAATGCTCTTGATTACCAGCATGCAGGTATATTTGGTAGCCGTACTATTGATCCTGCTACCCCCTTGGCAGAGCGACTGAACAGTATTACCTATCGAACTATATCAGCGTTGCCTGCTGCGCCTACCCTCGGGTTTCATGCCGAAATATTCCACACCGCCGATGACCGATTAATTTTATGCGAGATTGCGGCCCGTACTGCGGGTTCACTTACGGGGGAGTTAATAGAACACACTTGGGGGATAAATATACATAAAGCTTGGATACAGAGTTGTGCAGGTATCAATGATGTACTGAAAGTCCGGACTGAACCAAGAGAATTCGCAGCATCAATTCGCGTTCCTGTTCGTCCGGCATATCTGATTTCTTTGCCAGATTCAGTTCCTTATGATTGGATATCCACACTCTGCTTATCAGGGAGAGTCGGGCAAATTTATCAACAGGCAACAACTTATACCGATGACGTTGTTAGCGCCATAATTACCGGCAATAGTGATGTACAACTTACTGAACGAATTGAACATTTTGCCGACTGGATCGATGATTTAGTCAGGTGGCAAAACTGATGAAATTCCTTTTAACCCTGTGTTTTGAGAGAAGACTATAATGAAAATCCTTATAGCAGGTTCAGGTGCCGGCGCACAGGCGCTGGCATGGAAATTATTACAGGACCCAGCAGTAGAAAAAGTATGGTTAGCCCCAGGTAATCCGGCTACGTCATGCGCACCCGGAATGGAAAATATTCCAGTGTCTTCAGGAGATGTTGAGGGGCTGGCTAGGGCTGCTCTGGAACTAAAAGCAGACTTTACGCTTATCACACCGACCCAAACTTTGGCAGCTGGGGTAGCCGACTACTTTAAATCTCGTGGGTTACCCATCATTGCCCCGACTCGTGAAGCCTCCCGACTTGAATGGTCGAAAGGCTTTTCCAAAAAATTCATGAAAAAATATCAAATACCTACACCTTACAGCGCAATTTGTGAATCACAGGAACAGGCCCAAAAATTTGCCGACACATTACCTTTACCTGTGGTTATCAAAGCAGACGGTATGGTTCATGGGGGAACGGGTGTAGTGATAGCCCAGGATCGCCAGCATGTTAAAAACACGCTGGAAGAGTTTTTCACAAGAAATGTCGGACCAATGCTGGTTGAAGAATTCATTGAAGGTGAAGAAGTCTCTTACACCATCCTCTTTGACGGAAAAAACTATCTACCACTGGCTGAAAGCCGAGATTATAAAAAGCTGCTTGATGGGGATAAAGGCCCTAACACTGGTGGTATGGGAGCTTATTCCCCAGTACTGTCCTCCGCACAGCATGAGGCTATCATTACCCAAATTGTAGAACCTTGTCTGGCAGCTCTTAATTCTGAAGGAATCGAATATATAGGATTCCTCTATTTTGGTGTCATGATTGACAAAAAAGGAATGCCGAGCCTTCTTGAAATCAACTGTCGGCTGGGTAATCCAGAGGTCTTCACGATCCTTGAACGACTTGAGAGTCCCCTTCATGAATTATTCATATTGACCCTACAAAAACAGCTGGGCAAAGCAAATGTACGCTGGAGTAAGCTTGTTTCTGTTGCCTTACAAATATCGTCTGAAGGTTATCCTTTTACCGAGCGAAAAGGTGATGAGCTCATCTTGCCGTTACCTTCAGAAGATACTCATATCTTTCATTCCTCCGTTGTATCTGATGATGGAAAACTAATAAGTCATGGAGGAAGAGTTATTGCATTAAGTTCAATAGCCCTGACGTTCAACGAGGCTAGAGAAAAGTTGTATGAAACGGTCAAGCAAGTCCATTTTGAAGGGATGCATTACCGTACCGATATTGCGCTGAATATCAATACTCCTAGTGGAATGTAATTAATCGGGGAATGCTTATGGACAACATGAAGCGTAACAAGCGTAATGTTCTGCTCGCAGCTAATATAAGTTACATACTCGTCATTCTGGATTCGTCCATAGTTAATGTAGCTTTACCGACTATTAAAGAGAGCCTTTCACTTGGTGTAACAACGTTACAATGGGTTGTAAATGCCTATCTGGTTTTATTTGCAAGTTTGTTACTATCAGGGGGAGCTCTTTGTGATCGTTTTGGTTCAAAAAGTGTTTACATTACAGGGCTTGGATTATTCACTCTCTCCTCCGCTTTGTGTGGAATTAGCAGTGAAGCCGCTATTTTATTAACCGGTCGCGTGCTTCAGGGTATTTCCGCCGCCATACTCGTACCAGGTTCACTTGCTTTGATCACTCATACCTACACAGATAAAACAGAACGAACCCGTGCCATTGCCAGCTGGGCGAGCTGGGGAGGTATCGCTCTGGTGGCGGGGCCTGTCATAGGAGGGTGGCTGACCGAATATCTGTCGTGGAGATCGATTTTCCTAGTAAATGTGCCGCTCTGCTTAGCAGGGATCTTTTTGACACTTAGGGTGCAGTCTCCAGAGCATGAACATAAAAGTTTAACTATGGATATAAAAGGCCAGCTACTTCTTTTCCTGACAATATTTCTATTTATTGCTGGTGTCATCCGGCTGAATGACTCTCCTCAAATCAATTTGAACTCAGTTATCTTGTTGTGCTTGTCTTTAATCATCATGACTGCATTCATAGTGGTAGAAAGAAGAAGTAAAGCTCCTATGCTTCCACTGGAGCTGTTCAGGCGGCCAAATTTTAGCGCTATTTCATGGATTTTCTTTTCTGGCGCTTTTTCCTTTTTTGGTGCCATGTTTATTCTGACCTTTTGGTTTCAGGATATTCAGCACCTGAGTGCAACGCAAACGGGTATGGCCCTGTTACCGCTCTCAATCAGTGTCATATTGGGAAATAAGGTCTCTGGATGGCTTGCACGCCGTTACCAGACGAGCCACATGATGATTGTTGGGGCCATGATAAGATTAGTCGGTTTCAGTGGATTACTGGTTACACAGTTCAACAATGACTATGCTTATCTTTTTGTTCCACTTGTGTTGATTGGTTTTGGTGGAGGGCTGGGATCACCAATGTCAACATCTTTATTTATGCAAAGTACTCCGAAACAGTACACTGGCGTTGCCTCAGGAGTTTCCCGTGCAACTGGTCAGATAGGTTCCGCTTTTGCCGTGGCAGTTTTTGGGCAAATGGTAAACAGTGAAAAACTCTTTATTTTAAACATGAAGTATGCGGTTATTACTATTATCATAGCCACTCTATCCATTTTGATTATCAATTTTCTTTTTGTAAAAAATGATATTGATGAATATCACAATTCCATAACACTAAAGGCAGATAAATGATGGATGAAATTATCAGTCTTTCAATTAATGAATTAGGAGAAAGAATACGCAGCGGAGTGATATCACCTGTTGAGATTTTAGATGAGTACATGAAGCGTATTTTATGTTACGACCATAAGTTGAACGCCTTTTCAGAAATCTATGAAGCTGATGCGCGGACCGCAGCAAAACATGCTGAACAGGAAATACGATCAGGAAATTGGCGTGGCCCTCTCCATGGCATTCCTTTTGCTGTTAAGGATTTTTTTGATCTGAAAGGTAAGGTCACTGGAGGAGGCACGAACTGTTTTAGTCAAAAAGCATATGTTACGGCACCAGTGGTAGCTACCCTCTTGAAACAGGGAATGATTCTGACAGGAAAACACAGAGCAGTAGAGCTCGGTATGGGAGTAGCGGGCATCATGGAAAATAGCCCGACGCCATTCAACCCTTGGGGACAATCACAGAAAGTTGCCCCAGGTGGCTCAAGTAATGGCTCCGCTGTAGCAGTGGCAGCCGGTCTGACACCGATAGCGCTTGTAACTGACACGGGTGGATCTGCACGTATACCCGCTGCTTGGTGTGGCGTAAGTGGGTTTCGGCCATCGATGGGCAATTTGTCATCATCAGGTATGCTTCCATTAAGCCAGACGATGGATACTGTGGGAATTATTGCCAGACATGCATCTGATATATTCATTATCTATAATCAGCTGAACCCAAATTTAGCGTATCACTCATGCATTAATAATCTGAATATTGGCATATTACCGTCAGAAGAAGAACATATTTTAGATAAGGAAACAGATTCGCATTATGCGTCATTGCTGAAAGTTTTTTCTCAAATGGGTATGGTAACTCAAAAGAAACCTTTCCCATATCCTTTATCGCAGTGCATGAAAGCTAATTCTATAATTACTGCGTTTGAGGCTTGGCAGAATTATGGATATTTGTGTAATTCACAGAACTCCCTCAGCGATACAATTAAAGTAAGATTAGAACGTGGCAAAGAGATAAAGGAGAAAGAGTATTCGGAAGCATTGATATTCTGTCGTCACGTACGGAAGATATTTTCGAATTGGTTTCAGAATGTGGATGCGTTAGTAATTCCTACAACCCCAGAACCTTCTTGGCCTATAGCTGAAAAAGATGAACATCAACCCCCAAATGACTTCACCCGTTTCGTGAACTTTGCTGACTTATGCGCGGTCTCCATCCCAACAGGATTAAACAGTCAGGGGCTACCATTTTCATTACAGATCGTATGTAACCGAAAAAAAGAAAAAAACGCCCTTGCTCTTGCGGAATTGATTGAATGCCGTATCGGTTTCAGCAATACAGAACTTAAAATACGACTCAAGACATGATGAATGTTGTCGCTGAAAACGACGAATGTGTCCGACATTCCGCACCGCATTCATAATTTGTTGTTTTAATTAAGAATTAACAAATGCATAAATTTTATACAAACGATTTTAAATCAGTATATTACAGATATAGCTGCGGAATGACAGATGTGTATTACCACGAAACTTATGAAATTATTGTTTTTAATTTGGTAAAAATAATATTAACGAAAGGAATACATTCTATTAGGCTTGAAATGATAATAAGCCATTTACGCCCCTGCTAATAACTAAGTTACTAATAACTTTATTGCCAGTAACTTTGGTGGGGGCTTTTTATGACTCCTATTAATAAACTAAGGCTAATTTTTCAAGCAAAACTGACCTTGGCAGATCCCACACCGAGTAAGTTAATTTTCAACTGATCACCCGTATTAACTGGCACCATGGTGGTGAGGGAGCCAGAGAGAATGATTTCTCCACGGAGTAACGCCATATTCAGTGTTCCTAGCATATTCGCTAGCCAGGCAACCGCATTGGCTGGATGCCCTAGTGCAGCGGCACCAATGCCAGTGTCAACCAGTTTACCGTTTTTCTCTAGCGTTATTGTCACGGCAGCTAAATCAATTTCTGAGGGCAGACGGGCGCCATTGCCAATGACAAATAACCCTGATGAGGCATTATCAGCAACAGTATCTGTGATTTTTATTTTCCAGTCACGGATACGGGAATCGACAATTTCGATACAGGGCACGACATAATCTGTTGCTCTGAGTACATCTCCTGCTGTAATACCTGGTCCACACAGATTGTGTTTCAGGATAAAACCAATTTCGCCTTCAGCTTTCGGCGCAATTAATTGCTCAATGGGTACAGTGGCATTGTTTTTGTAATGCATATCTGAGGTGAGAATGCCAAAATCGGGTTGATCGACGTTCAATATATCCATAACTGCTTGGCTAGTAATCCCGATTTTTTTACCGACAATTCTCTCTCCAGTTGTTTCCAGCCGGTAAGCAATCACTTTTTGCTGGATGAGATAGGCGTCGTGCAATGTTAGTTCTGGATATTCACTAGAGATAGGATCGATGGCTTGATGACTCTGCCATGACTGAAACAATTTTTCGCCAAGATGGGTTATGACGTTATTCATCTGTTGTTGCTCCTGCTCAAACCACAGAAGTGACATTCCAACTGGAATATCACTCGTCTGAAAGGGACATTATTTGTTGCCGTTGAGTAAAAAATCGATATGGAGCCGGTTGAATGTGTCCGGGTCTTCATATTGAGGCCAGTGACCGCATTTTTCCATCACGACAAAACGGCTATTTTCGATAAGCCCGGCAAGACGCTGACCTACTGAAACCGCAGCAGTCGGATCGTGTGTAGTCCATAGCACTAGGGTTTCAGCCTGGATCTTTACCAGTTCATCTTCGGTCAAAAGGTTACGTAAACGGGTATCCATATCTTGTAGGCACATGATGTTTTCCATTGCGGACAATATACCCGGCTGACGATAAATGGCAAAACGGGTTTCAACCAAGTCTTCTGTCACCATTGCAGGATCTTCCATCAGGAATTCAAGACGCTTGCGGGTAGCTTCCTGATCGGGGTTTTTCACTGCATTTAAGCTCAGTGTGCGCAGGCGTTCCATCACATTTGGATCAGCAATCATGCCACCGGCGGTGTTCAATACCAGACGGTGAATATATTGCGGATATTTTGCCGCAAACCGGGCTGCAACCCATCCGCCTAGCGACTCGCCAGAAAGGTGAATTTTCTTCAGATTTAATGTTTCAATAAGATCCCGTAGGTGTTCCACATAATCGATAATCTCATAGGAACGGACAGGTTTATCCGTGAAGCCATGTCCCAGCATATCAATTGCCAGTACACGAAAATGGGCAGCATGGGGCAGTATGTTGCGCATATAAGCTTCTAAATGACCTGCAATACCATGCAAGAAAATCAGAGTAGGTCCGTTACCCGCTTCAAGAACACGAGTTTTTATCCCTTTTACATTGAGATGATGTAGATGGATTTCACCGCTGGCAATGGCAGACCAAAGCGAACGTAATTCGGGCTGTATAAGTTTATGTTGAAGATTCGCTGATATTGACATAATGATATCTTCCTTATTTATTTTAAATTAATACGTTATTAATATAACGACAGCGGGTAATATTCACTAATACTTAATATGTCTAGTCTGAAAGAAAAAAACGATGATGCTTATTTTTATTCTTGCAGATATTTATTTTCAACAACATCTATTAAGTGCAATAATAATTCTGATGTGTTGTCTTTTCGCCATGCCATTATTAACTCTATTGTGGGAGAATATCCTGATAATGGCCGGCAAATAACGGCATCTGTCATGATGCTGGTAATATAGAAGGGTACTATTGCACACCCTAAATTTAGACTAACCATGTTTAAAATTAATAGCATATTATTAGCAGTTTGAATAATATTAGGTACGACATTATGTTCAGTAAAATAATTTTCTATAATCTGTTGTAATACACCAGATTGTGTTGGATCAGGAGTAATAAAATTTTCTCCTTGTAGGTCGTTGACTGAAATTTTCTCACAGTATCTTAGCCTGTGATTAGCAGGCATCAGAACCACCAGCGGTTCATTAAGAATGACTTTAAAATCAATAGAATCACTCTTTATTGGCGGGCGCATGAAAGCGACATCAATGTCACCTTGTAATAATTTCTCTTCTTGTCCTGGATTAAATAAACTAATAAGTTCTACTTTTGCTCCAGGATGAGCCAAGCGAAATATTGGGATGACTTCAGGTAATACTTTAACTTCTGCTGATGGGACAAATCCGATAGTTAGCACAATTTGTTCTTGTGCCGCTCTGCGGGCCATTTTTTTTGCTTTCTCTGCATTTTCAAGAATAAGCCGGGCTTGTTGTAAAAAAACTTCTCCGGCTTTGGTTAGAGAGACTCTGCGTTTATTTCTCTCTAATAGTGTAGAACCAATATAATCTTCTAAATCTTTTATTTGTTGACTTAGCGAAGGCTGTGCAGTATGCAATTTTTTTGCGGCCTTAGTGAAGTTTAATTCTTCTGCCACCGCAATAAAATAGCGTAAGTGTCTTAATTCCATTGCTGTTTCCTCACATATCGAAAAAAAGTCTTAATTTAAACAAACAATGTATTTCACAAAATATTAATCTATTAATAGCATTCATTTTGCATGTTGGCAAAAAGTCAACTTTTCTTTTACTTGAGGACTGAATAATATGACATTGAGCAAAGATTCAGATATTTACCGCCTGATTGATGCCCGAGCCGGTCGTGTAACTCCTCAGATTTATATCGATCCCGAGCTCTATCAATTAGAACTCGAAAGAATATTTGGCCGTTGTTGGCTGTTTCTAGCTCATCAGAGCCAAATTCCCAATCCGGGTGATTTTTTCAATACTTATATGGGAGAGGACAGTGTTGTTGTTGTCCGTCAGAAAAATGGTTCCGTTAAAGCTTTCCTAAATCAATGTCGCCATCGTTCCATGCGGGTTTGTTACGCAGATAGCGGTAATACCCGTGCCTTTACTTGCCCTTATCATGGTTGGTCATATGGTGTGGACGGTCGATTAATCGACGTTCCGTTGGAAGCGTGCGCTTATCCACATGGGCTTTGCAAAGAGCAATGGGGACTTCAGGAAGTGCCGTGTGTGGAAAATTATAAAGGATTGATTTTCGGTAACTGGGATACGACAGCCCCCTCCTTGATTGATTATCTCGGTGATATGGCTTGGTATCTTGATGGTGTGCTTGATCGCCGCGAAGGAGGGACCGAAGTGATTGGTGGTGTGCAAAAATGGCTCATCAATTGTAATTGGAAATTACCCGCTGAACAGTTTGCCGGTGATCAATACCATGCTTTATTCAGTCATGCCTCCGCTGTACAGGTTTTGAGCGTAAAGGATGGCGACGATAAAAAAGCATTAGGTGCTGATCAGACTTCACGACCAGTTTGGGAAACGGCAAAAGATGCCGTGCAATTTGCTCAGAATGGTCACGGTTGTGGATTTTTCTTGACCGAAAAACCCGATGCCAACGTTTGGGTTGATGGTGCCGTTGCCCGTTACTACCGTGAAACCTATGCTGAGGCAGAGCAGCGGTTGGGAAAAGTCAGGGCACTGCGTCTTGCCGGTCACAACAATATTTTCCCGACACTTTCCTGGCTTAACGGTACTGCAACCATGCGGGTGTGGCATCCACGTGGACCTGATCAGGTGGAAGTTTGGGCGTTCTGCATCGCAGATAAAGCCGCTTCTCTGGAAGTAAAAGCCGCTTTTGAAAACAGTGCTACCCGTGCATTTGGTCCGGCAGGTTTTCTCGAACAGGATGATTCAGAAAATTGGGTGGAAATTCAGAAGGTACTTAGAGGTTACAAAGCCCGTAACAGCACCTTGTGCATGGAAATGAGATTGGGACAAGAAAGAGTGCGGGATGATGGAATTCCGGGTGTGACCAATTATGTTTTTTCCGAAACCGTTGCCCGTGGTATGTATCAGCGTTGGGCTGACTTACTCACCAGTGAAACCTGGGATGAGATAGAGGAAAAAAGCCGGGTTTATCAGCAGGAGTTGGTCAAATGAAAGAGTTAATTGTTAATCAGGAAAAAAGAGTATCGCCGGAACTGCACTATGAAATAAGCCAGTTCTTGTATTACGAAATTGCATTACTGGATGAGTGGAGATTTCGCGATTGGCTTGAGTTGTTATCAGAAGATCTCAGCTATACCATGCGTACCATTGTTAATGCCCAAACCCGCGATCGCCGTAAGAGTATCCAGCCGCCAACCACTTGGTTGTTCAATGACAATAAATTTCAGCTTGAACGCCGGATAGCTCGGTTGGAGACCGGTATGGCATGGGCAGAGGAACCCCCATCCCGTACACGTCATCTACTGACAAACTTAGTGATTACTGAAACGGATTTGCCTGACCAATTTCATGTTCAGTCCAATTATTTGCTGTACCGTTCACAAAAAGAGCGAGATGAAGCTTTTTATGTTGGTAAGCGGCTAGATTGTGTTCGCCGTAATCCAAAAACGGATAGCTGGCTGATTTGCAAACGTGAAATTACCTTGGATCAGGCAGTCTTAACTTTCCATAACTTGAGTGTCTTATTCTGATGAGTCAATTATTCGTATGTACTGTTGAAGAATTGCCCGACGGAGGAGCGCGTAAGGTTGAATACACACCGGATATTGCGTTGTTTCACTATGATGGCGAATTCTTTGCTGTTGATGACCGGTGCAGTCATGGTAATGCCTCTATATCCGAAGGGTATTTGGAAGACAATGCGACAGTTGAGTGTCCACTGCATACGGCCAGTTTTTGTCTTAGAACCGGGAAGGCACTTTGCCTTCCTGCTACAGATCCATTGAAGACCTATCCTGTTGTTGTTAAAGACGGAAACATTTATATCACTGTATCGGAGGAGCAATAATGAGTTGGATCAAAGATCAAGTCATTTTATTAACAGGCGGTGGCTCCGGTTTAGGTTTGGCTTTAATAGAGCGTTTTATTGCTGAAGGCGCCAAAGTGGGCGTTTTGGAGTTATCGGCAGAAAAAGCGACAGCTTTGGCACACTGTTTTGGTAACGATATCTGTGTTATTCACGGTGATGTTGTCTCTTTTGAGGACAATGAGCGAGCAGTGGCTGAAACTGTTCGGTGTTTTGGCAAACTAGACTGCTTTGTTGGTAATGCCGGGATATGGGATCACAAAATTAGCCTGCTTGACGCCTCACCAGAGCAGATTGATAAAGGATTTGATGAGCTGATGGGGGTTAACCTGAAAGGGTATATTCTAGGGGCTAAAGCCGCGTTACCGGCGCTAACCGCATCAGAAGGCAGCATGATTTTTACGTTGTCAAACTCGTCATGGTTTTCTGGTGGTGGAGGGGTGTTGTATACCGCCAGCAAGCACGGTGCGGTCGGCATGATCCGCCAGTTAGCTTATGAATTAGCGCCAGTTATCAGGGTTAATGGTGTTGCGCCTTGTGGTATGCCAAGTGATCTTCGTGGGGCGGCTTCACTATCTCAGCAAGATAGATGCATTACAGATAACCTGTCATTAGAAAGTCTCAGTGCAATTTTACCTTTGCAATTCATACCTCAGCCAAAAGATTTCACCGGTCCGTATGTCATGTTGGCTTCCCGTGCCAATAACCGCACTTTAACGGGGGTGATGATAACGGCTGATGCCGGATTAAGTATCCGTGGCATTCGCCAAACGACAGCGGGAGTGATGTCTCCGACCAAGAAGGAGAGTTCAGATGACCGTTAAATTGATTTGTACTTCACACACACCTTTGATGGGTTTTGGTTCTCCGCCTGAAGCGACGGAAAAGCATGTTCGGCAGGTTTTTCAGCAATTGGCTGAACAGATAAAGGACTACGATCCACAATTGATAGTGATTTTCGCTCCCGACCATTTTAATGGTTTTTTTTATGATCTCATGCCGGCATTTTGCGTTGGAGTAAGAGCGAATGCAGTGGGGGATTGGGATATTGGTAAAGGCCCACTCAATGTTCCTGAAAACACCGCGAAGGATTTAATTTCTGCCTTATATAATTCAGGGATTGATGTGGCTCACTCCTGGCGTATGCAGGTCGATCATGGCTTTACTCAGCCATTGATGCTGCTTTGCCAGAATTTACAGCGTTATCCAACTATCCCAATATTTATTAACTGTGCAGCTAAACCATTGCCGACCTGCCGTCGTGCTGTTGAGTTAGGTCGTGCAGTGGGTCAATTCCTATTCACAACAGATCAACGGGTATTGCTGTTAGGCTCTGGTGGCTTATCACATGATCCCCCGATACCACAAATGGGACAGGTTCCGCCGGAAGTTGAAGAAGGGTTGATTGCCGGGAGAAATCCGACAAAAGAAGCGCGTCAAAAACGGCAAATCCGGGTAATTAAGGTTGGAAAATCGTTGGCTCGTGGCGAGAATATCGTTGCTCCGTTGAATCCACAGTGGGATGACGAGTTATTGCGTATTTTTTGTAGTGGCGATATTCGGCGTCTTGCTTCGTTAACCGAGGGAGGAATCGCCATTCAGGGCGGGAAAGGTGGACAGGAAATTCGCTGTTGGATTGCGGCTTTTGCGGCACTTTCTATTTATGGCGAATATAAAGCGCAACGGCATTATTACCAACCTATTAAGGAGTGGCTGGCAGGGATGGCAATGGTCAGTGCTCAACCTGTCACTCAGATAGGAGCATAATATGCGGAATCAGACTTTTATTATCGTTGGAGCAGGGCAAGCGGGAGCTATGGCTGCCGCAACCTTAAGGCAGCAGCAGTTTGATGGCGATATTATTTTAATTGGTAAGGAATATCATGCGCCTTACGAGCGGCCAATTTTATCAAAAGACTATTTAATCAACCCAGAGGAAGCGCCTAAATACCTGTTCTCCGAAGATTTTTATCTGGAAAACCAGATAGATCTGCGCATAGGCCAGTTGGTCAGCCAGATTATGCCATCGAAACATTGTGTTGTTTTAGAAAATGGCGGCAAGCTCAGGTATGACAAACTCCTGCTCACTATGGGGGCAAGAGCCAGACGATTTCCGCTGCTCGATCAGCTGGGTGAAAATATTTATACCTTGAGGACGCTGGATGATGCGCAACGTTTACGCCAGGCGGTGAAAAAAGACAAACGGATTTTGATTGTTGGTGGTGGTGTGATTGGCCTGGAACTGGCGGCAACCTCTTGTGAATTGGGGGCAAACGTGACGGTTATCGAACAGGCAGATAACATCATGGGGCGTTGTGCTCCTCCATTATTGCAGGATTATCTTTTGAATCGTCATCAGGAAAAAGGGGTACAATTCTTCCTTGATACCAACATTGTTTCCGCACAAAAACAAGGGAGTGAATTAGTGCTTATATTGAACACCGGTGAAAAGGTGATCGGAGATATTATTATTTATGGTATCGGCGCTGAATTCAGGGATCAGCTTGCCGCTGATGCTGGTTTGGTGACTGATGGCGGTATCGTCATTGACAGCCGTTGCCAGACTTCTGAACCGGATATTTTTGCTGCCGGGGATGTTTGCCTTCAGAGAGAACCGCTGACAGGTGATCTACAGCGCCGTGAAACTTGGGAAAATGCTAACCGTCAGGCGACCATCGCCGCGCATGCCATGATGGGGTTGGCCCCCCCGCAGCCAGGCGCGCCGTGGTTCTGGACTGATCAATGGGGCATTAACATCCAAATGGTTGGTAACATGCAGGCTGAAGAGTGGCATATTCAGGGTGATTTGCAATCAGATAAGGCCATTTTATTTGGTACAGAAAATGAAGTTTTAGTCGGTGCTGTGGCGATTAATCAGGGAAGGGAAATGCGCAATTTACGGAAATTACTTGCTAATCCTGCGGTTGTTCCGGCGTAGTTTTATTGACAATGAATGATTTTATTATTGCCTCTGAAAAAGATTACGGTTAAAAACCGTAATCTCAGATTGCTGACGAACCCCATTTAAAAAGTGGGGTTCTGTTGATGTCAATCATATTGTTGTCGTGTGGGGGCTTTTAGTATATCGAGGTATCGATTTTCCAGTACCTCTATTAGATCAAAGACCGGCTCCCGATGGTTAGCACTTTTGTCATTAATCCGATGGGGCTATTAAGGCCCTACATGATGTTTACTGACTTCATTTTCTAGCGCTTGATTTACGAAAGCATTAATCGTCACATCTTCTTCAAATGCTACTCTTCCTCAGACTTTCCCACCAGAAACGCTCTCGCTTGACTTGGCCGGGGGCCATTGCTGGGCCGCATGGAGCACGCGCAGCACAACTACCGTACCGCTTTCATCCTTGATGCGATAGACAATCACATAATTAGGCCGCACGACGATTTCACGGGTACCGTGCACACGGCCGGGGCGGTACAGTTTAGGCCGCTGCGCAGCGAGTTCGATTTTAGCATCAAAGTCTGCGTCAAGCTCAAGCGCGGCGCTGGGGTTGTTTTGTGCGATGTAATCAAAGATACGTTCTCGATCTGCTTCCGCGATCTTTCGCCAAATGATTTTCATGCGCGACCCTGTACAATGCGTTTACGCAAGGCTTCACGTTTGGCGGCAAATTTGGCCTTGACATCAGTGTGAGGGATACCCGGTCCGGGTTCATCTATGGCTTGCTGCACCTGCTCACGAAACCACGCATCATATGCAGCAGCCTCGTGGGTACGCTTGAGCGCTTCGGCACGATCTGGCCTGCGCGTTGAGGTATTGGGGGGAGCGGGGGCGTAGTTTGATGAATCCACGTCGAAGCGGGCAATGCCAATTTTTTTAAGGTAGGAAACCAGCGTTTCGAACTTGCGGAACAGCCGCACATTGCGGCTGCGCTGTGCGGCCAGTGGTCGCTCGTGCATTCCATAGCGCACCATCACGGCCCAGCCGCCTGGCTGGCCTACGATGTGCGCTCCTTTAACGGCTCCGGCCTCCACTAGATGTGAGAGGGTGCCGTGGTCAATAGTTTCAGCCATGTTGTCACCTCGCAATTTCTAAATATTTCACAATGTAGACTACTGTAATTTATAGAGCAAATTATAGTAAATTGCAAAGCGATTTATTATTTATCACCCAATAACTGAACGGAAAACAGGCAGTTTTCCTTGCCACATAAATGCCCCACAGTTTTTTATGCTCTCGCCCATTTTCGCGGGTTGCAGAAAATGCAAATACAGTATCTAACCCCCTGACGGGCGATTGAATCGAGTCAATGAGGAAAATGGGTTGTATTAGGATTCATTATGAAAAGAACAGACCCCATTATTTTCAATGAGGTTTGTCAGCGGTCTGAGATTACGGTTAAAAACCGTAATCTTTATTTTAATCTTACAAACATCTCTTATTAATGATTAATAACATAGAGATCTTTCGATGACATAAGACCAAGTGGACTGATATAATATCCGCCAATATAAGGTTTTATTAATTTGGCACTAACATAGTAATAAATAGGAATTGACGGGACATCTTTTGTAAGAATATCTTGTGCTTGCTGGAAATATTCTATGTTGTTTGTTGCTTTGGCTTTACTGATCAGATCATCATAAATATCATTATGATATAATGATGTATTATTAGAACTATTGGTGACAAAATTATTTAAAAACGAAGCATATTTAAAAAATAGGATAGCGGTTGCTCTAATGTTACTTCTACCGTTAAATTATCCAATGCTTTTACACCTAATTCATTGGCTTTTTTCTTACCAGCAAGAATATCTTTGGCATTTACTATATACATGTTTTCAATATAACTGCCATACGGGGATGCCATTTGGGGATCAATTAAACGTCTCCAACTAAAAACCACATCATGAGCGGTAATAGGTGAACCGTCAGACCATTTTATTCCTTCTCTTAGATGAAATACCCAGGTTTTATTATCGTTGGTTTCCCAACGGATCGCTAAATTAGGATTAAACTTACCATCATTTCCTATACTAATTAATCCACTAAAAAAGTCGTTTATAATATCAAACTCAACATCACTTTCAACTTTATGCACGTCAAGAGAAGCAGGTTCTGAGCCATTATGACGAACAATATTCTGGTTGGTTGCCAGTTGTGTACCGGGTGGAATAATTGCTGCATGAGCTAATGTCAAGCTTCCAAGCACAATTCCTGTGAATAAGGATATGTTTTTTATTGTTTTTTTCATCATGATTTTTCCAGTAATAACGCGTTTTTTCAGATTGATACTACAAATTGGGCAATACCCGATATTATTTCTTCTGTAAATGGGATTTTAGTTTTAAATTTAATGGAACAAAGACGTACGCGAATGGTATTCGGCCAGATCCTATGGTTGTATTCAATAGTCAGAGCTTCCTGTTTATGACTTGTTCTACCAAGAGGAATGAGTAGTGGTCAAGCATATTCACATGTTTATAACTGTAACTAAACGGCTATAACTTGGCTTCGTCCCATGAATTTTTTGTAAATACTCAATTGACAGAACTCTGATCAACTTCTACCTTTATTTTTAACTACGGTTAAAAAGGGGGAAAGAATATGGCTACTCTTGAACAGATTTTAGAAGATCTAAACGAACTTGATTTCATACAAGCACAAGACAATGTTGAAGTTATGCGGAATGAGGAAGGCTGTTTCGTTCATGTTCGAATGATCGCTTATGATGATTTGGTCTAATTATAAATAGGGGGGATTTGATTCGACAGTATCCCCTCTTTTTTTCAAAGGGGGTATAGTGTGATACACCTCATTGGTATTAACGAGGTTTACAGAAATCTAGCTGTTCTTAGTGCATTAAAATCAAAAACGGCTCCCAAAACGTCTGAAGAATTGGAGCTTGGATTTCATAATTTTTTAAAGGGCTATCAACCCAACGTTCCGCGGTTAGAGAGTGTAGGAACTCAGATAGTCGAGGATCCTGAAATGGAAGACAAGCTGGTAGAGCTTTATCGAACAGACGCTTTGTTAAATGATAGAGATCAATCGTCTCTGATTGGCGATAGTCTAAAAGACGATGTTCGTAAGCAACGACTGGAGTTTTTGTTAGCTGCATTAGAAGAATTGAAGCTAAGGATGCCACAGATATACGCTGTATTTCAGATGGCGATAGATAGTTTATTTCTGAGAGACTCAAAGAATTCAGGGGGCGGTTCCACCTCGAATGCTGTGGGTGTGATTTGGATCAACAGCCGTAAACACTGGCACGTACAAGATCTCACGGAATTATTGGTCCATGAACTTACTCATAATTTAGTTTTTATAGACGAACTCCGATATTTGCACTTCCATGACTACAAGCTTCTCCAGAATGAAGCCAATTTTGCAAAATCAGCAATACTCAACATTAAGCGCCCTATCGATAAAGTCTTTCATAGTATCGTCGTAGCTGTAGAAGTTCTTTTGGTGAGACGAAACTATCTCGGAGAACCAGAAAAATGCCACGTTCATCCGCCATCGGATAAGATGCTTATACAGGCGCTGGAAGCATTAAATTCTTTGGCCGATCTTCCTAATTATAAGGATTTAATCACGGAAAGAGGCCAGTCAATTATGCAGAAGTGTCAGGGGTATCTTGATCTGATGGTAGGACGAGAGAAGAAGCTTGCATAATGGTTGAAATAAAAGGCTCTATGGAAGCATTTCCGCTTTTGTACCATTCGAGAATGCTTGCTGATGAACATCGTTTGAACTGCTTCAAAACTGCAATCGATAGGATTGTTCAAGAGGATTCTCATGTAGTTGATTTGGGGGGAGGAACTGGAGTTCTAACTCAGATGTTAGCTCAGAAAACTAATGGATTAGTTACTTATATAGACATGTTGGAAGCTAGTAGTATTGTTGCTCAAATACTCAATAGGGGCTTAAGAAAAAATATCCAGTACATTAGCAAAAAATCTTTTGATGTCCAGTTGAAGAATCCGCCGGATGTTCTTGTGACAGAAACCTTGGGTTATTTTGGAATCGACGAGGGTATTGTTGAGATCTGCCACGATTTTTGTACTAGACACTCAAGTATCAAAGTGCTGATTCCTTCTAAAGTGAGTCTTAAATATCAATTTATACACTTGCCTGAACTGAACGCTGATTTTGATCTTTTATTGAGTAGTTACGCCTCTCGATTTGGTCCTGTCCCGGCAGAACTAGTGTCCGGGTTTGAATGTTTATTCTGCAATTTAATTAGAAAAAAATTATCAAATCAGATGGAGTGGAAGTCTGCTCTGAACCAAAACTTATTCGCCGATTTAATCTTGGACTGGATAAGAGCTCAGATATAGAGTATTCCGTCGAATGCAAGGCGTCTCAACGTGCAAATGCTATCCATTTTTATTTTGAGGCTGAGCTTGCAGACGGAGTTAAGTTAAGTAATTACGTATTCGAACCTAAGACGCATTGGCTTCACAGTTATGCAGGAATTCCCAGAGGAATTTCCAGTGGACAATTGAAGTTTGTATCTACTGAAAGAAAAATAAGATTAAGATGGAAGTAAAAAAGTCGGCTATTGAATTTTTAATTAATAAAGCATTTGCTTTTGCTTTGCTTTTTCTTATTGTCCAACAGTTGATTGTGGCTTCCTCTACTTATTGGATAGCGGGGCTGGCAAAACAGGTAAGTGCTAATGAGAATTTTACTCTGTATCTTGTCCTTTTTATACTTTCTCTTACACTCGTCTATATTCCTTCTAGCTTAGCTGCGGTTTTTCTTGAGAAGTCTAAGTTTCTTGCACTTGAAAAATATGTAGAAAGGTTTCGTCTTAATTTCTGGAATCGGGCTTCTATTCGAACGAGTAAAGAGTTTAAAGACTATCATTTGCCCTATGTGTCCTCAGAAGGGTTTCTGGTTTTTAATGAAAGTTCCAAATTTATCTTTGATTGGGCCTCTGTTGTTCTAAATGTTTCATTGAATGTACTTGCTCTTTCTCTTGTCCTTGATACGTCGATTGCATGGTCCTACCTTGTTGGTCTTGCCTTTGTTTCGAGCGTCATTTTTTTCTTTAGAAAAAGAATTCATGTAAAGGGCGCAGAAGCACAATCTGCCAGAACAGCCCTTCAACGTGTTTTATCTTTGGCGTGGGACAATTTCCTATTGGGCAATAAATACAACCAGTCTCTTTATCAAAGTGAACTGAAAGTCCGACAGAGTTTGGCTTTAGGAACAGCCGTCCGTAGCCAATACTGGAATAATCTTGCTTCAGCGTTGGGAATGCTACTAATGATGGCACCGGTACTTGTCTGGACAAGTGTTCTCTTCTTGGAAAATATGGACAATCCTTCTGTTCTCACGGTTCTAGTTGCAACCTTACCTCGCCAGGTTCTTATTCTTCAGCACGCGTATGTCGTGATTTTCTATTCTACGAGTTGGTCGGCATTGAGTGCGAGGCTCAAGGGGCTAGGACAGGCTGCAGAAACTCCAAAGACATCGCAGAATTTGGAGGAACGAATCCAATGGAATCGTTTGAAATACGAAACTCATGGCACTTTGCCAGACTTGGCAAGTTTAAAAGAACTTATTATTAAGCCAGTCCCGTCGTCTGGCCGAATCACAATTAGGGGGCCGAATGGAGTGGGTAAGTCTACTTTTCTTTGCTGGCTCAAGGAGCAATTGGGTGAATCGGCTTATTACCTTCCGGCACATCATGAACTTGTTTTTGAAAAAACTAATGAAAGGAATCTGTCGACTGGGCAGGAACTGCGGGAATTTCTTAAGGAAATCTCTGTTAAAGCAGTGGATAAGATAGAGATCCTGATGTTAGATGAGTGGGATGCTAATTTAGATCTTCAATCTCGTCAGGTATTCAGCAAGCTTATCGATAAGCTAAGTGAGTCTTTGCTGATTGTGGAGGTTCGCCACAACGTGTAAGCGACTCTTTGGGAGTACCCTTTTTATCGACGGTGAGGGTATCGAACTGCTGCTTTATCACTGAGTCAGGGCTTGCCTCAGATTTTGTTACCACTGAACACTCCTGTATCCTTGCCTGTTTCAGCCATATACCCGTCATCTTTCAAGTTGCCTCTTTGTTGGCTGCGCTCGCTCACCCCAGTCACATAGTTATCTATGCTCCCGGGGATTCTCTCCCTTGCCGTCGCGATCCATCTTGAAATCTATAGGGTATATGTTGTCTCCGGTGTTATTACATTAACTGGACAATGAAGATGCACAGTGCTGTGTATTTATCCAGTTGTGGGCAGTATATTACAAACAAGGGGGCAGGGTATATGTTTTGATGCAGATTTGATGTAGAGAAAGATTGGGCAATGTACCTCAGTACTCATTCACAGGAATGATGTGAAATATTTACTATTTCTCTTTTCTTTAATTACATTGTTAGATTATTAATATAATCATTGAATTCATATGTTATGAAATAAACAACTGCGCAATAATTAAAGTCATTATTTATATTTTGTTTTTATACAATGATGTGCTTTATTAAACAGAATAATGAGTTAATGGTAAATAAATTTTTAGGATTTACCATGATAATACAGTCTAATATGGTGTAATCAATTATTTTGTAGGCTGAATATAATGATATTAAAATAATAATATATTTGTTTATGGATATTTATCATCGGTTTTATTACATGGGTAAAATAATCTATCAGTTAGTTTTACGTAATTCACAAATAACGATTATATTAGCCAGGAGTATTGAAAATACTTATTTATGATTATGGTGATATGTCTTCATTAGCCTATTTTATAGCTAGAAAAATTGACATTATCAATCTATGTATAAATGGTAACCAATATGCAGAGAACTCAAAGAGTTGTTATTACAGGTATGGGCGCCGTAACACCAATTGGTGAAGATATTGAATCATGTTGGCAAAGTATTATCGAGAAACAACATCAATTTCGCAGAATTGAATTTCCTAACTCATTCATTAATTCACGTTTCTTTTCTTTCCTTGCACCCAATCCATCACGTTATCAGTTATTACCAAAAAAGTTGACTCATATGCTTTCTGACTGCGGAAAAATGGCGTTGAAAGCGACTTATCAAGCTTTTACCCAAGCATTTGGCGTGAACGTATCACCTGTTGAATATTACGATAAATACGAATGTGGGATCATACTTGGCAGTGGCTGGGGAGCTGTCGATAATGCCGGAGATCATGCCTGCCAGTATAAGAAAGTTAAATTAGCTCATCCCATGAGTAATCTTATCACCATGCCAAGTTCCATGACGGCGGCGTGTTCGATCATGTATGGACTACGTGGTTATCAGAATACCATTATGGCTGCTTGCGCAACGGGTACAATGGCGATAGGTGATGCCTTTGAAATTATTCGCTCAGGGCGGGCAAAATGTATGATTGCCGGGGCTGCTGAATCACTTATTCGAGAATGTAATATTTGGAGTATTGATGTACTGAATGCATTGTCGAAAGAGCAAACGGACCCCAATCTCGCATGCTGCCCATTTAGTCTTGATCGCTCTGGATTTGTATTGGCCGAAGGAGCGGCGGTGGTTTGTCTGGAAGATTATGATTCGGCCGTCGCGCGTGGGGCAACGATTCTGGCCGAAATCAAAGGTTACGCTCAATATTCAGACGCCGCTAATTTAACCCGGCCGACAGAAGATATTGAACCTAAAATATTATCGATAACCAAAGCCATCGAGCAGGCGCAGATTTCGCTGGAAGATATTGACTATATTAATGCTCATGGTACTTCGACACCGTTAAATGATCTTTATGAAACTCAGGCAATTAAAGCAGCACTAGGCCAATATGCTTATCAGGTACCTATATCAAGCACAAAATCTTATACCGGTCATCTGATTGCTGCCGCCGGTAGTTTCGAAACTATTGTCTGTGTAAAGGCATTAACTGAAAATTGCTTGCCAGCAACATTGAATTTACATCGGGCTGATCCAGATTGCGACCTTAATTATTTACCTAATCAACATTGCTACACCGTTCAACCAGAAGTGGTGCTTAATATCAGTGCAGGTTTTGGGGGACATAATGCTGCGTTGGTTATCTCTAAGGTAAGGTAACTGATATGTTGATTTTTGAAATGGAAGATATTGAACATTGGTCGAATTTCTCTGGGGATTTTAATCCTATCCATTATTCGGAGAAAAGTGAATTTTTGCACAATATGCAGCAGTACCCGGTGCAGGGAATGTTGAGTCTGCTTTATGTCAGGCAACAGTTATCTCAATTAACTTCCGCTTTTACATCTGGAATACTGAATATTGATACGTCATTCCGTCAATATGTTTATACTGGATTACCACATCAGTTGAGAATTGATACTAAAAGCAAAACGTTTAAATTGGAAAATCCGTGCGGAAAAAGTGCGTTATCCGGCAATACCAGTGTAGAAAATACAACGGAGTCAATTGAAAATTGGATTGTTCAAGATAACTGCCCAAAATTGACGATAACAAGGAAAGGAGTTTGTGAAAAATATGCTGTCTTTAGACATTATTTCCCCAGTGTCACATCTATTGGATGGTTTCTGGATGCGCTTGCTTTTCATCTTGTTATTAATTCGACAAGTTTTCTTGATTTTGAACACTACCATTTTAACCATTTACAGGATTATCTGAATCGATCTTTTACTTTGCATACCGGACAAGCGATTAAGATCAGGGAGGACATTGTTAATAGTACGATATTACTATCTTCTCCGGATGTTTGTGTTGAATTAAATCCTCCTTTATTGATTAAGAATGGCCCTAAAGATTATATCCGTATTTTTTATTATCGATGTTTATATGATAAAAACCCTATTTTTGTATCAAAGATTTCAATTATCTCTAAGATGAAATAAAAGGAAAGCGAAATGCCAACACAAAGTGATATCTTTACTGCAATAAAAAATAGAATATTAATGATGAAGGATATAGAAGAGGAAGAGATAACACCAGAATCTTATTTTGCTTCACTTAAATTTGACAGCCTTGACTATGTGGAAATTCAAGTGTTTGTATTGGAAACGTATGGCATTATGCTTAAAGCTGAACTTTTTTCAGATCATTCTATTTCAACATTAGATGATCTCACTGGTTATGTAAAATCAAAACTGTAAGCTGAATTTTGATTTAATACTGTTTTTTCACCACTAATATGAAGAGGTTATAATGAACATTCTAGAGCAAGGTAAGGTTGCTGCTTTATATTCAGCATATTCAGAAACAGAAGGTTCTTCGTGGGTTGGAAATTTGTGCTGTTTCTCAATTGATCGAGAACATTTACCTATTATCGTGAATGGGCGTCGTTTCTTGATTGAATTTGTTATTCCAGATCATTTACTTGATAAAACTGTTAAACCAAGAATATTCGATTTGGATATCAATAAACAGTTTTTACTGCGCCGTGACCATCGTGAGATAAATATTTATCTTTTAGGTGAAGGCAATTTTATGGATAGGACGACGACAGACAGAAAATTATTCGAATTAAATGAAGATGGTTCACTATTTATTAAGACGTTACGCCATGCGCTTGGTAAATATGTTTCTATCAATCCTTCAACCACGCAATTTATCTTTTTTGCACAAGGGAAATACAGCGAATTTATCATGAACGCCTTGAAGGAATTTGAAGACGATTTATCAAAACGTTATCGTGTCAGAATTATTCCTGAATTGCAAGGGCCATATTATGGCTTTGAACTTGATATTATTTCTATTACAGCTTAATTCACAGTATTATGGAGAATGTTATGGAATGGACCATTCTTATACCGTAACTATTCCAGACACGCAGCTTGCTGCTGAAGTGCTCCATGTGACAGGATGTTCATGGACGAGTGGTTATTATGATGGATATCATGATGTTACAATCATTGATAACTACGGTTGCCAGCATAAATTTAGAATATCCTCGGTTAATATCGGACGTTCGTTAAGTATTGCAAGAATAAGTTAATTATTGAATAACGTTTTTATCTATTGCTGGTAATCACATGTGTGTTTACCAGCAATTAAGATATTCCATTATTGAAATAGGAATATAGCGATATCTATTATTGTACATAAATGAATGGTTAAATGGATATTTTGTTTTGCTGTGTTCTTAATTAATCAAACAGGAAATTTAAAATAAAATTTAACGATATATATTACAATGCATTTAATTTTTGATCTTATATTAATACTGGTGTCGATCCAAGAACGGGTCAATATAGCGCAAATATCAATATTATCACGTTAAGACCAAATAATGTCGGTAATGTTGAACAGGTACTTAACTTATCATTCTCGCTATTAACAACGTTAAATAATGGGTTTGGTTTACGCGTATATAAACTCGATAGTAACACTTTCTATGTTTATAATAAGAATGGTATTATAGAAACACTTAAACGAATTGGATCGAGTGACATTGCAAAAACGGTTGTACTTGAATTTCCAGATGGTGAAGCATTTGATTTAATTTATAATTCAAGGTTTGCATTATGATGCTTCTGGTCCTATGGATTCTGCCAGATTTAAGATGACCTATCAGACATTAAAAGGAATATTTCCGGTTATTAGCGCTTTTCGTACACCAACAGGTTATGTTGAGCTGGTGAGTTATAAGGAGAATGGACATAAAGTGACGGACACGGAATCTATTCCTTATGCTGCTGCACTGACTATTCAACCTGGTAATGGGCAGCCTGCGATCAGCAAATCCTATGAATATAGTTCAGTACATAATTTCTTGGGCTATTCTTCTGGCCGGACAAGCTTTGATTCCAGTCAAGATAATTTGTATCTGGTTACAGGGAAATATACCTATTCATCCATTGAACGTGTTTTAAACGGTCAAAATGTTATTTCAGTAACAGAAAGGGTGTTTGATAAATTTCATTTAATGACCAAAGAAGCAAAAACACAAGATAATAAGAGGATCACAACAGAAATTACTTACAATGAAGATCCGTCAAAAAGCTTTTCCGAACAACCAGAAAATTTACAACAACCCTCTCATGTGTTAACGCGTTACACAGACTTACAGACCAATACTTCACGAGAAGAGAGTGTTAATATTAAAAGCGATGATTGGGGAAATACTCTACTTATTACTGAGACCAGTGGGATACAGAAAGAATACGTTTATTATCCGGTGAATAACCAGCAAACGATTACCACGTTTAAATATGAATATTCAGATAGTGAGATGATCACAAATTCTACGGTGACGGGTTTTGATGGTGCACATATGGAATCGAAAAATGTGACCTCTATTTATACACATCGGCAACTCCGTAAAGTTGATGTAAACCATGCCATTACGGACCAGTCTTATGATCTTTCCGGCAGAATTATAGGACAAATTATTGACCCCGGCACGACAAAAGAAATTAAACGTAATTATGTTTATCAATATCCCGGTGGTGACGAAAATGATGCGAGTAATCTTGTACGATCATTGGCGGATAAGATGGAACGGCGAGGCATAGGCTCTCCTTGTTCTTGAAAACGAGGGTTTATGAGAAAGGGTTCCGCTGTTCCCTTGCAGGACACAACATCAAGGGGTTGGCGTTCTCGAAAATCGTTCTTGAAATGATATTCTCAAAATACTACATTATCAATGAATTTCAATAATGAGGATCGTCCATGATAACAACACCACCTGTACCCGTTGGCACGATAAAAAGCTTTGGTGTGTTTGGGCCAAAATATGAAATAGGGCCGCTGCTGCGTCCGTTGGAGGATGGTGACTGGATGATAGAAGTTGTCCTGGTAGAAACTGGTGAAAAAACCGAATACCGTCTGACCCACGCTAACAATGACCCCAAGGCTGCCTGAATGTACGCTATTGCTTTTGATTTGGTTGTCGCCGACACTGAACAACACCACCCCAAAGGGGTATCGCAAGCCTACGCTGAAATCGGTGTAATGCTGGCTCAATATGGTTTTAGACGCGTCCAGGGCAGTCTGTATGTCAGCGAAGATGAAAACATGGCCCAGCTTTTTGTGGCGATCCAATCCCTCAAGGCCCAATCGTGGTTTCCTCCCTCAGTGCGTGACATTCGCGCCTTCAGAATTGAACAATGGTCTGATTTTACGCCTGTGGTTAAAGGTCAATAGATTATTATGTTGATTGGTTATGCTCGTGTTTCAACGCAAGATCAAAATCTGGAGCTTCAGCGTGATGCGTTGCTTAAGGCAGGGTGCCAGAAAATCTTTGAAGATAAGGTCAGTGGAACTCGGGCCGAACGTCCTGGATTAACTAAAGCTATGGAGCAGTTACGTGAAGGGGATACGCTGGTTGTCTGGAAACTGGATCGCTTGGGGCGCAGTGTTAAACATCTTGTAGATATGGTTAATCAACTTCATCAACAGCATATTCAATTTAAAAGTCTGACGGATGTAATTGATACCGGAACCCCCTCAGGGCGCTTCTTTTTTCATATGATGGCCAGTTTGGCTGAAATGGAACATGACCTTACCATGGAGCGTACTCAGGTAGGTTTGGCGATAGCTCGACAACGCGGTCGTAAAAGTGGTCGCAAACCCAAAATGACGCCTAGCAAAATAGACGCTGCCAAGAAATTGCTAGCCAATGGAACACCGCCTAAAGAGGTGGCAAAGAACCTTGGTGTATCTGTACCTACTCTCTACCGCTGGGTACCAGCCTCTAGACACGCTTAACGTACTTTAAATTCCTAATTCTGAGGCGACCGCGAGGCTAACTATTCGAGCCGTTGAAGTGAACCAAGCATTTCGAAATAGTACCGGAAATCTATTTAGCCAATCGTCCATTGAAACCCGTAATGTGTTACGAGGCCGTTTGACCATATAAAGATTCTGGGAGGTGATTGTTAAATCTCAGGAAAAATAACTAGGGGGCGACGTCTGTGTCGCCTTTTATGAGAAGTCGATCGTTGCGTAATCGAGCTAAAATTCCAAAAGGTTTTTAAGGTATTAATCTGGCGTATTCTTGTTGTCCGATTTCCTGTTTATTTCCATATGGGAATAATCTTACTGTATATTATTTTAATGTTGATATCAGTGCTGATAATAATTTTTCAGTAGGTTAATGTTTTGCACTTACCCTAAATAAATTTCGGTATTTTCTTATTTTTGCTAGCAGTGTGATGAATGTGAAGTAATTTTGATCGTGGAATATTAGCGGTAATCCACTTATGGCATTATACTGTAAAAAAGAGATAATAAACAAGGTTGGGGCTATTGAGCCAGGAAAATCCATTAAAAGATGAGGCACAATGATGACTAATATTTATGTAAACAAATATGCTCCAAATGGTATCGTGATGAAATTCCCATTAGCACCCGATAGAAAGATAGAGAAATGGAATGCGGAGAATTTGAATTTTCGCATTTGTACTCCAGGATTTATATGGTTAGATGGCCAGAATATTTCAGAATTTCGCAACTTATTTTGTTATCCAAATATTTCAAATCTTTATCTTGCATTCACGTTTAAAGCACAGTTTTTCACTCCCCGAAATTTTACGGCAGAAATGTCCAGGGAGCAGCCAACTCAAGATTGGTTTTTCAATAATGGGGAATATGTTGAGAACGGTTTTGATAATTTTGGTATATATTCCGATGATACAGGAGCTGGAGAGTACAGCATAAATTTAATTGAACCCTGTTGTTATATTATAAAAGAGGGTGAATTGAGTTATAGTGGTAAAGATTCTATATTTCCAAATCTATCTTTTTTTGTAAAAAATAAAGTGAGTTCAAATTTTTTAGCCAATTTAATTTCTACAGATTTTCAAGTCATTATTAATTAGTGAATGGCTTAGTTGTATATACCCAATGGATTTCAAGATACATCGCGGCGGCAAGGGAGCGAATCCCCGGGAGCATAGATAACGATGTGACCGGGATGAGTGAGTGCAGCCAACAAAGAGGCAACTTGAAAGATAACGGGTATAAATGATACCAAGAGGGTTGGTAAGTGTTTTATATACCGTCAAGTACACCACCTTGATTAGAACCCTCTTTTAGGTCACTTGGTTTGCGTTAACGTACCTAAAAGAGGATTAATCTTATAAACAGGTTTCCCTAACTACCTGATTCTCCCTTTCTTTTTCCAGCATAATTAATAACTCAAGCATATTGATAATTTCTTGAGATGCCATGTGAGCGTTCTTATATGATAAGGCAAGATTAGGGGATTTTTTCATGAATGCTTTAACATTTAATTTTCTATCCAGATTGCTGTTCAGCGATTCAATCAATTTCGTTAAGCAATCTCGTGCGCGAAATAAATTTTGCTCCAGATAGGGTAAATATTCCTGATAAGTACATAGTAATTTTTCCAGTTTTTTCGCTTTCAGATTACCCCCTGCGTGTGGGCCAGGTTTTATGCTAGCCATAGCATGAAATGTATCTTTGCCTTTATTATAAATACCACGAGGATCTAATCCCGCCGCCGCAGTTAAAGCCACAATAGGTATTGGACCATATTTCAACATGGAACTGAAAGTACCCGCCGTCCAGTTATTGACACCTTCTGTTATAGCACTGGTAACCACATCAGGTGTATTTGCCAGTGCGGTATCAAGCACAAAATCCCGCGTATATTCTTTGTTTATATAGGTACGGTATAGTTCATATAGCCTAGGGTAACCACTCAATTTTCCCTGTAATTTCCCCTGTACCTCTTGCTCAATGTTTTTAATCGTATTGCCGGTACAGGTCGGATACAATTGAGTATGAACACCGGTTCTTGACGTAATAGGTTTTGCCAATTCTCCACCAATACTTCCCGCTGCCGCACTGGCGAGAAAAGAGATAGCGGGGCCACCTGATGCCGTAGCAGCACCTGCCAATCCTGCACATATTGAAGCAGGCACTGAACGTATCATCGTATCTTTAATCTCCACCAGTGCATTCCGACCTATTTTATTTAGCAGTTTTTGTGGTTGGCTAAGGCGATATAACTGCTTTTGCAGCGCATAGGCATTCGCTTCTGCCATCACCATAGATTGATTTAGCATATCAAATTCATATGCCAATTTTATTTCCTCTTTAGTGAAACCTTCAAATATGGAATTTCCCATAATTAACTCTTCCTTATATATGAGTATTAATGTTTGTTTTTTTGTTGAATAATGTTGCCACGATTTTTAATATCGCGGCAAAAAAACACATTAATTTTTGACAAATCAGAAAGTGAAGGACATTACCTGGCGGATAAAAAATTCTGGTCTTCTATTATTTTGCCTCTGGAAGTTTGGCGAGTTTAAACCCTAAAAGTAGAGCCAAAGAGAGAAGAATAGCAATAAATAAAACAACACCATGCCAACCTAATTGGAGCCAAAATATACCGCCCAAAGTACCAGCCACACTTGAACCAAAGTAATAACAAAACAGATAAAGGGAAGACGCTTGTGCTTTGGCCCGGCGAGCACGACGTCCGACCCAACTGCTGGCAACAGCATGTGCAGCAAAGAAACCGAAAGTGAGGACTATCATCCCAATGATAATCATCACCGCAGATGATAATAAGGTAATAAGCGTACCGATTAGCATCATAGTTATCATCGCAATTAGCACTTTTCCGAGTCCATATTGATGGGTTAATGTGCCGACTTTGGATGCGCCGCATGTTCCTGCCAGATAAACAATAGACAACATACCGACAATTGACTGATTGAAATAATAGGGCGAATCCAATAAACGATAACTTATATAATTAAATAGGGTAACAAAGCCGCCCATGAGTAAAAAGGCTTCAGAAAACAGTAATGGCAATCCTTTATCACGAAAATGTAATTTCAGATTGATTAATAAAGAGTTAGGTTTGAGAGAACTTGGCCTAAAATGGCGCGATTCAGGTAACATACGCCAAAACATCATTGCCGCAATTAATGCTAATAAACCTAATACGATGACAGAAACCCGCCATGAGAAATAATCGGTGATAACACCTGATATTAATCGCCCGCTCATGCCACCAATAGCATTACCACTAACATAAAGTCCCATTGATAAAGCAACAAAGTTAGGATGGATTTCCTCACTAAGATAAGTCATTGCAACGGCGGCTACGCCACTGAGAGACAAACCAACCAGAGCGCGTACAACCAGAATTCCATGCCAACTGGTGATAAATGCACTGAGTAAAGTGAAAAATGCGGCGGCAAATAGCGCTGTTACCATCACATTTTTACGGCCAATAGCATCAGACAGAGGACCGGTGATTAATAAGCCCAATGCCAGCATTCCCGTTGAAAGGGATAAAGATAAACTACTGGTGGCAGGAGAAACATCGAAATCATCCGACAGCATGGGTAAGATTGGTTGAACGAAATAGAGTAGGGCAAATGCAGCTAACCCTACGGTAAAGAGTGACAACGTCACTCTAATATATAGAGGATCATCTTTCTGAATATGACTTTTCTTATTTTGAACATTTTGGACAAGATGATTACCGGGAGTCAAATTTTCACCGATATTACTACTATTATTACTAGAGCTGGTATTACTAGGACTGGTATTACTACTAGGGCTGGCGCTCACATAATTTCCTTACTTAACTCATTAGCTAGCTTATATTTTGATGAAGATCAAGCATATGAATTGCAAAATATTTTGTCTAATATATTAATCATTAACAATAATATGTATTAGATCTCAAAGGTGATTATGGCTATCGAGTTACGGCATTTACGCTACTTTATTGCAGTGGCAGAGGAATTACATTTTGGTCGTGCGGCAGAACGGCTTAATATTTCACAGCCGCCATTAAGCCAACAGATTCAATCACTTGAAAATAGTATAAATGCGCGGTTGTTAGAACGTAATAACCGGAATGTGAGCTTGACGCCGGCAGGTAACATGTTTCTGAAAGAAGCTTATCTGATCCTGGCTCAGGTTGATGCTGCTGCAACAAAAGCAGCAAGAATGCAAAAAGGGGAATTAGGCGAAATATCTATCGGTTTCACCTCTACGATACCTTTTATGAATAAGGTCACTCTGAGTTTACGGCAATTTCGGGAACGTTACCCGGAAGTCGCTATTCATATGCATCAGATGAATACTAAACAGCAGATTGCGCCATTACTGACGGGACGGATCGACGTTGGTATCATGCGTAATACCCAATTACCCGATAACCTTGAGTATCGGCTATTATTTCGGGAACCTTTTAGGCTTGCTGTTTATGATGGACATCCTTTGTTGGAATATGCTCCACAGGGAATAAAGCTCGAAATGTTGTCGAGCTATCCGATGGTGTTTTTTGAGCGCGAAGTGGGGACTGCTTTGTATGATGAAATCATCACATTACTTGCTCAAGCAGGCGTGACGCCGATGATTTCACAGGAAGCAGGCGAAGCGATGACCATTCTTGGGCTGGTTTCTGCTGGATTAGGTGTCAGTGTTGTGACTGAATCTTTTACTCGAATGAAAGTGGATGGTGTCCAGTATATTCCATTAGCTGATAACCACTCTTATTCTGAGGTCTGGTTGGTAAATCACAAGAACCGGCCAATATCGGCCGCCGCAGACAGGCTGATAAACCTACTTATATCTAATATTTTGAATGGAAAAAATAAGTAGAAATAAGCTAAATTTCGTGCTGAATATCACATATTTATTGAAAGAATCATACTTTTTGCCTAAAACCTCGACATAATCAGCCAACAATTATTTTGAAACGTGAATTAATTATACCCTATGGATTTCAAGATGGATCGCGGCGGCAAGGGAGCGAATCCCCGGGAGCATAGATAACTATGTGACCGGGGTGAGTGCAGCCAACAAAGAGGCAACTTGAAAGATGACGGGTATAGAGCGTAAAAGGGTAAATAATGGATCGACAACCAGGGCATATTGATCAGATAAAACAGATTAATATTGGTACTGTTTATCGGTTAATTGATCAATATGGTCCAATTTCCCGTATTGAGCTATCCAAAAAAGCTCAACTTGCTCCAGCCAGTATTACTAAGATTGTCCGTGAATTGGTCGATGCACACTTAGTCATGGAAACGGAATTTTTGGATTTAGGATTTAGAGGGCGCCCGGCGACCGGATTGAAGCTTGATTCTGAAAGTTGGCATTTCCTGTGTGTCAGTATTAACTTGGGAAGTTTAATATTGGGACTGCGTGATTTAAGTAGCAAGTTAATTATTGAAGATGTTTTACCATTACCGGCCAACAAGGAAAAATCCTTTTTAGATAGCATTATTGATGAGATTGATGCATTTTTTGGTCGCTATCAATCTCATCTTGAGCGTCTGACGGCAATTAGCATGACGGTAAATGCGATTGTTGATCCGACCCAAGGTTTAATCCACAGTTTCCCTTATTACCAGGTTCAGGAATTGCCAATAGGAGAATATCTGCATCGTCGCACCGGATTACCGGTATTTCTTCAACATGAAATAACTGCCTGGACGATAGCTGAATCACTATATGGCACAGCAAAAAATTGTCAGAATGTTATCCAAATGGTCATTGATGAACATGTTGGTGTTGGCGTGATTATTGCGGGGCAAACATTGCATGCTGGCAACTGTGGTGTCATGGAGGTAGGGCATATTCAGGCTCAGCCTGATGGTGAACGCTGTTATTGTGGGAATGTTGGGTGTCTGGAAACGGTTGTAGGCATCAGCCATATTTTATCCAGAGCAAAACGGCAGTTGGCAATGGTACCCGATTCTTTACTAAACGGTGAACCACTGACCGTTGAGTCATTCTGTCAGGCGGTTAATAACGGTGATACTCTGGCAGTAGATATTATTCGTGATATCGGAGTAAAAATTGGGCATATTATCGCAATGATGGTCAATTTATTTAACCCAGAAAAAATTTTGATGGGTTCTCCTCTTAATGCTTCACAACAAGTTTTGTATCCGGTGATTAGTGAATGTATTCAACAACACGCTTTGCCTGCCTATAGTAAACAGATTGAATTGGTTGCAACAAAATTCAATAATTCAGGTACATTATCCACGGTAGCGTCAGTTAAAAAAGCTTTATATGATGGTTCATTATTGATCAGTTTAATGAAAGGATAATATACTTGATAGAGGTTCTCTGGTTGTAATATTAACTTTATACCCGTTATCTTTCAAGTTGCCTCTTTGTTGGCTGCACTCACCCCGGTCACATAGTTATCTATGCTCCCGGGGATTCGCTCCCTTGCCGTCGCGATGCATCTTGAAATCCATTGGGTATATATAAATTTTTTCACTAAATTGGCGTAGCAATTAAACAAAACATTGAGCTAACGCAATCTCCCTTATAGTCGCATCCTCTAGACTTAAGCGCTCATTAACCGGGTTCTATCTGTCATTATGGAAAACAGAATTTATGTTAACGCGCCTATTTGTTACGGGGACAGATACCAACATAGGTAAGACAATTGTTACCCGTGCATTATTACAAGCTTTTAATCGTGATGGAGCAACGGCAGTAGGGTATAAACCTATAGCCACAGAAGGGTATGAAACAGAAGAAGGTATGCGTAATCGAGATGGTGTGATTCTACAAAAATCTTCTCCCGTTCCACTTAAATATGAAGAAATTAACCCAGTTATCTGGAAAAACAGGTATTGTGAAGGCAATCAGGTTGATTTCGAACAGATGAGAAAAGGATTAAATAATCTTAGTAATAAAGCAGATCGCGTTATTATTGAAGGTAACGGCGGTTGGCGTGTATTACTGGATGATGAAACTTTTTATTTTGATTGGGTGATTCGGGAAAAAATCCCAGTTATTTTAGTTGTTGGTATTCAATCTGGCTGTGTAAATCACTCAATTTTAACCGCGCAGGCAATAATAAATGATGGATTGCAGTTAGTAGGGTGGGTAGCTAACAGAATTAACCCTGGTTTATCGCACTATACGAAAGTGATGGATAGGTTACGCCGTCACATTAATGCGCCACAGTTAGGTGAAATTCCTTATATTTTACGTCCGGAAGAAAAAGATTTATCCTGTTACTTGGAGATTTCCACTATATTAAAACAAGTTAGGGGGGAATAAGTGTGGATTTATCATATTGAACGAATACCATAAAAAATATTGTGATTGTGACTGGCGGTCGATTAACAATAAAACCTCACTTGTAGAAAAGTGAGGTTTATCATCAACAACCTAAAATCTCAATATGATATAATAATCTTGATCTCTATTTACCACAAACACTCGTCATTCTTTTAATAAACTTGGGAATACCATTTATGCCATTATATGCAGATATTTCCATGCATTTTTTGTTAACATCAATGATAAAGAAATCACCTTTAAATAGTGCTCCACTGTCATAGACTTTTGCGTTTCCAAAGATATAGGAGGTGTATTCGTCAAGAAAATGTGAATGCCCAACAAAAGCAGCCATAACATTGTACTGTTCAATCAATGATCTAAATCTCTCTTTTTCAGCATAACTGCTATTATCAATAAAATGGTCATACCCATCGTGAAAGTTTAAAACGACTGCTTTTCCTCTTGTTTGAGCAGATTTGAGATCGCTTTCCAACCAATCAAGGGATTTTGTAATATAAACGGTTGGGCTGATATAGTGCTCCAAATTGACACTATAGGTAGGATAGTTTTGCAATTGAACATAATGAATATCACCGAAATCCCATGAATAAGATAAACTGCCTTTCCATGCTTTATTGTCATAGTCATAGGAGAAATTATTCAATACTTTACTATAACCATTTATTCTCTCTGCCATATCAAATACAGCGGATCTGGCGCAGGCATTACGACTGAAATCAAAGCCTTCGGGGTAAGTACAATCATTAACATTATTTGCATAATCATGATTTCCCAATCCCATAAATAGCGGGAATTTGATTTTTGATGTATATATCTCCTTAAGGCTTCTTCTGGTGCTAGCGCGTCCAAACTCGGTAAGATCACCATTAATGATGCCAAAAGCAAGATGATTGCGTTCATAAATAGTATTGATACTGTTTGCTACTTTTCTATTTAATTCTTCCCACGGTTTTTTGTCGGCATTAGGATCGCCTTGTTCAGGATATAAACGCCACGGCTGAGGATCTGACATCACGGCAATTTTATAATTGCTGTTGCCATTAAATTTCTGGGCTTCTGTTTGATTTCCTGCGACAGCGCTACATCCTGATATAGCTAATGCTATGAAAAACACCATGATAGAGAAAATTTTCTTAGCGATAAGATCACTCATAACGGTTTCCTATTTTAAAATTTTAATATGATTTTTTGAGCAAATAAGATATTTAACTCAGTATAATTATTCGGTAAATATTTTTGTTTCAAAACGTTATGATATTAGAGTTGATTATTTAGATTGTCAGTTTTAAAAAAGCTAATGGTTCACATAGGAAACTATATTAAAGCTATCATTCAGGTCAGCTTGCTAAGGGCAGCCAACAAAGAGGCAACTTGAAAGATAACGGGTATAACGTGAAAAGGGGCCGAAGGCGTATAGCCTCGACCTCTATTCATCTCATCATTCATCAACGGTAAAATATTGGCGTAATATTTTCTCTGAACTTTGGGTATCTTCCTTCAGAAAGATAATGTGGGTTTATTTGGCGGTCGGATGAGCTTGAGATTGGCTTCCTTGCCGGGTATACACAATCTTTTTGGCATTATTTTCACAATGCCCAACGATTTTACCACCGGCTTGTTCAATGTGGTCATTAGCAACAATTTCCAATGTAAAGCCAGATTCCGGCACACCATTATTGATAATTTTCTGCGCAATTTGCTCTTTCACGCTTTCGCATGAAGCTTGTGCAGCAAGTGCGAATGGGGATAGGGTAAAGATCAATGCGCTAAATAAAAGCGCTTTCTTCATCTTCATTGTCATCACCTTATATTACGGTCTGATGGGCATACCTGTATTGCTGTCTAAACAACGTTCGGTATTGGGTTCCCAATAAGCATTGATATTGGTACTTTTCATACATGCATCACGAGCATCAATCGCTTTATCGAACTTGTCGAACTCTTTCTCAGCACGTTTATTAACTTTAGTGCGAAGATTCTTTGTTTCATCCCATTGTTCTTTACTTTGGCGGGCGGCTTCTTTATCGAGCACAGAATCTCCGCTACCACTCACTGTGACGCAGGTACTTCCGGAAGTACAGGTTGCCGCCAATGCTGGCGTTTGCCATAACAATGGTATTGCCAGAGCGATAGCTGGCATTGCTTTTAATATCAAAGAATTACAAATATTCATCTTTTATCCTCTTGAATCCTCTTGAGTGTAGAGTAAGTGGAGCCAATTTAGATGGCACAATAAGAAACTATCAGATAGATAAATTATAAGATAGCATTAATATGTTCAACAAATTATCAAGAAGAGTGTAATTATTCATTTCTGTGTACACTAAGCCCGGCAAATGACTGGCAAACTGGCATCATTTCTAATGTATTAATGTTGACATGAGCAGGTAAATTAGCGACCCAAAAAACAGCTTCAGTGACATCTTCGGCGGTTAATGCCTGCGTGCCATCGTAGGTTTTATTCACTTTATCATTGTCGCCTTTAAAACGTACTAAAGAAAACTCAGTTCCACTAACTAAACCGGGTTCTATATCAGTGACTCGGATATTTTTTCCTTGCAAATCTGCTCGTAAGCCCAAACTAAACTGTTTGACGAAGGCTTTAGTTGCGCCATAAACATTTCCACCGGAATATGGCCAACTTGCAGCGGTAGAACCGATATTAATAATATGCCCATGATTTCTTTCTACCATTTGAGGCAGTAGAGCATGGGTCATATTGACAAGCCCTTTGACATTGGTATCAATCATTATTTCCCAGTCATCCAGATTAGCCCGATGAGCGGGTTCTAATCCAAGCGCTAAACCGGCATTATTGACTAAAATATCGATTTGACGGAGTGATTCTGGTAATTGTTCTACAACCTGATTGATAGCGGCCCGATCAGTGACATCAAGTTGAACAAAGTAAAAGTTATCACCCAGTTCAGCTTTTAATTTTTCTAACCGTTCTTTACGGCGTCCAGTTGCAATAACTTTAGAACCGTTTTGAATGAATTTTCTGGCAATTGATTCACCAAAACCTGAAGTTGCTCCTGTCACAAAAACGATCATACAAAACCCCTTTTTTACTCGTACTGTTTCTGTCATCAGTATACCCGTTATCTTTCAAGTTGCCTCTTTGTTGGCTGCACTCACTCACCCCGGTCACATAGTTACCTATGCTCCCGGGGATTCGCTCCCTTGCCGTCGCGATCCATCTTGAAATCCATTGGGTATAAATGGGGTTCTGTATTTTTAGTCAAGAGATGATTGAAGGACTTTCAGTGATTCTCTTTTTATTCTTCAAAAATGATTTCTGGCAGAGGAAGTTGATCATTAATAATTGCATCCGCGATGCGAATTATATCTTCGTCCAATGCACGATCAGTGATCAAAGGAGGACTGATTTCGCGTACTGCATGGTAAAATTTAGCGGTTTCAGGCGCAATTTCACTAATATTGCCGCGAAGATGAATGGCCTGACAAACTACCAGAATTGTCATTGAAACAATATTGCGTAATTTCTGCTCCATCTCTAAAACATCTTGAGCAGCATGCAGTCCTAAACTGACAATATCTTGATTGTATTGTTCTGTGGCGAGGGTATGAATACCTGATGCAGAACAATCATGGCGAATTGCAGCAACTAAAGCGGTTTGAGAAAGTTGGACGCCTTTAAAACCTTGATACATGCCGGGTGTCGGACTAAGTGAATTGGGTAGTCCACGAGAGAAACGGTTATCCATCATAAGGGCCACAATGGCGTGAAGATGATTGGCAATTAAAGCAATATCCAGTTTTAATGCATCCATTGTTCGGGCGACATATTGCCCCATAAAATTCCCACCGTGTAGAACATCGCCATTTTCTGGATCGATCAATGGATTATCATTAGCTGAAATAACTTCCCGTTCCAATATTTTCCGAGCGGTAGCTAAAGATTCTGGCACTATACCTAATATTTGTGGTGCACAACGAATTGAATACACTTCCTGTAAGGTATCATTTAGTCGGGTAACTTCTTGATGACGACAAGCTTTATTGGCTTGTTCTTTAACCCCGGATAATAAATTAACTTGAGTTGAACCTGCCAATAAATCACGCAATGCACTTGCCACCGCTTTTTGACCAGGATGATTTTTTACTTGTTGAATTCGGGCATCATAATGTTCATGAGATGCAAGTAATGCTTCAACAGCAAGGGCTATCGCAGAGATTGAGGCTTTAAATAGTTTTTCCAGTTTAATGACGGTAATTGCACTGATACCGGACATTACCCGTGTGCCGTTAATCAGAGCAAGACCTTCTTTTGCTTTTAACGATAATGGTGTCAACCCTGCGCGTTTAATTGCTTCAGCAGCGTCAATTTCTGCGCCCATATAATAAACTTTGCCGATACCACATAATGCGCGTGCAATATAAGATAAAGGGATTAAATCACCGCTTGCACCCACTGAACCATAGCGAGGAACCAGAGGAACAATGTCATGGTTAATATGATCAACAATTGTTTGAGCGACAACTGGTCTGGTTGCAGACCAACCTTTGCACACAGAAAGTAACATAGTAAATTGTGACGCTTTAATACAAGGTTTGGACATATAGTCCCCAGTGCCAGCAGAAAGAAAAGTTAACAGATTTTGCTGATGCTCTGAGATCTTCTCAAATGGCACAACTAAATTGGCATTCCCTCCAAATCCTGTATTGATTCCATATATAACCTCTCCTGAATTTAATTTTTCCTCTAATTTTTCACGACCATGCGTCAAAAGCTCAGTGATCTCCGTTGATATTTCTACTTTTTTTTGTTTTATCGCAATGTCATAGATATCTTCCAAAGAGATAAGGCCATTTTTATTAATAATAATGGTTGGCTGAACATCTTTAGCTTTCATTTTAATCTCCATATATAAGAATGGTAATAATATTTTGAAGAAACGAACACCCCTAAGGATACAAATTAGTATAGATATAAAATATAAAATACAGTCAATTTGAAATAAAATTAAAACAAATGGTTCGTAAAAATTAATTTACAAATTTAATTGAGGAGGCAATTGTAATAATGGCAATTAATATATTTGCAATTTGCAATTATTTGTTTTTGTTATATGATAATAAATGATCGGTAATATAAATTCCGTTGACATAAATTTTAGTTGACCATTAACAATCAAACAAATAACAATTATTTGTTTTCCTAAGAATACAAACTAGAATGTAATTATGTTACCACGTAAGTAAAGCAATTGGAGTGTTCATCGAAAAATAAACTGATATCTAGTCGAGGTGATTTATGTCAAAAATAATCCAGACAGATTCGCTTAGTGAACAGTCTTATCAGATAGATAATTTCAATCCATCAACTGAAACAATAAATTTTAGTTACACATCGGGAAGAACCGCATTACCAGTCTATAATAAATATGACACACGTAATAAACCTAAAGTTTTTGGTTATTATACAGATTGGTCGCAATATGACGGTAGATTACAAGGAAATCAAGATCCCATTCGTCGAGGTAGAGGAATAGATTTACAGCACCTTTTAGATAATCCTTTTGCTTATGATAAATTAGTTATTGGTTTCTGTGGAATATTAGGTGATGAGGGCGAAAAAAAGCAGCAAATTAAAGAGCAAGCGCCATTATTTGCCCGCACCAATAATGGAGAAGTGACATTCACAGATGCTTGGGGAGATTGCCAATCTTATCAGAATTGTACTTATTCTGGCTGGCAAGATATCCAAATGCCAAGGGATTTTGATCAATCTAAAAGTATGGGCGTATTAGGTGGATTGGCTAAAGTTCAACAAGCTGCAAAAGCTCAAGGCCATGATCTTATTATGTCATTTAGTGTTGGTGGTTGGACCATGAGTAATGGCTTTTATAATATGGTCAGAGACGAAACACTAAAATCCTATTTCTGTTCGAGTTTAGTTGATATATTCCAACGTTTCCCTATGTTTACCGAAATTGATATTGATTGGGAGTATCCGGGCGTTGCTGGAAATGAAGGTAACATGTATGCGCCAGACGATGGCGATTATTATGTTAGTTTAATTAAAGATTTAACTGCTGCTTTTAAAGAAGCAGGGCGTTCAGATATAAAAATAAGCATTGCTTGTTCGGCGGTACCAGAGAAAATGGAAAAATCAAAAATACCTGAATTACTGCAAGTTGGACTATATGGTATTAATGTTATGACCTATGATTTCTTTGGTACTCCGTGGGCTGAAAAGGTGTTACATCACACGAATCTCCGTAATTATCTTGGTGGTGAGAATAGTGTAGAAAAGGCGGTTGAATATTTATTGAGCCTTGGCGTACCTGCATCTGCCATCAATATTGGTTACACCGGTTATTCACGCAATGCCAGAAATACGATTATTGATAGTTATTCTCCATTATCCGGCAGTTATGATCCTGGTTATGTCCCGAAAAAAGAACCGAAGATTACAACAACCGGTTCGTTTGAATCAGGGACCACAGAATGGTACGACACGATATATAATTATCTGGATTTGGAAGAAAAGAGGGGAAGAAATAATTTTGACTTATATACCGATGAAATAGCAGACGCTGATTATCTCTATAATAAGGATAGTCAGTTGTTTATTTCTCTTGATACCCCTCGTTCCGTTAAATCTAAAGCACAATATGTACTAGAAAAGAATCTGGGAGGAATATTTACATGGACCGCAGATCAAGATCGTGGTTTATTGGTCAATGCAGCTAGGGAAGGGCTTGGTTGTGAGTTAATCACGGAAAAAATAGATATGGCACCATTCTATTTCAAGGGTGTTAATGTTGAGCCGGTTGATCCAGTTAATCCAGATACAGGGAGTGATTACCCTGTCTGGGATGCAAATAGGGCATATAATGCCGGCGATAGAGTGAGTTGGAACAATCAAAATTGGGAAGCTAAATGGTGGAGTAGAGGCACCGTGCCAGACGGCGCAGAAACATCTGATGCTTATCCTTGGGTAAAAATTGCATAATTAATTAAACCAAGCCACCAGTATGATCTATGTACTGGTGGCGGGTTGTTTTTATAATAAGTGTATCTAGTAATGATATGGAATTCATTCAGGTATGACAATTTACTCGGAATATTAACGTCGGTATTGATAACTTCGAGATGTATTTCTTCTTATGTTCAAATGCCGTTGTTTCAATGGTGGTATTGAAAAATGTATTACAGCGTTCTGAGCGCTGCGCAGTGAAATTCCAACGATCTCATTAGCATATGCGCGCATTTGTTGCTCATAATCTGAAATTGCCTTGATTAACTCTTCGTGGCCGGACGCTACACGGGCAAGTTTCTGCGTGAGCAAAAGTGCGTCTCGCAGCGCTGTGTTCGCGCCTGAGCCTGTCATTGGCGTCATGTTGTGAATAGCATCCCCAAGTAATGTGACGGTGCTGGATTTCCAAGGTAGAAGATGGGGCATGCTGCGTAAATGTAGCGGAGATATGTTTTCCATATCACTTTGTTTAATCAGAGTATGTAGGCTTGGGTCCCACGGAATCATACGCGATTGGACCAGATCGCAGAGGGTTTCAGCGGAAAAATCGGTGATATTGTCAGGAAAACTATCTGTTGCTGCTACGTAAACCCATACGATAAAATTATCGATTTCTGCTAAGGATGCCTCTACATGGATATTAACTGGGGCACGCCACATAGAGATGAACAACCAGTCGGGGCTTTTAGGTACGATACTATTGGGTGTACCATCCCGGAAATTTTGGGGTAGCGAAGCTGTGAGAGCCGGGGTAAGACGCGCACGACCAATGATCATACTAACACCAACATCGAATCTTTCGATAAAAGGAAGGTATTGCTTACGTACTTTTGAATTGCTGCCGTCTACACCGACAAGGACATCGACATTTTCGTGACTGCCATCGGCAAAGAAAATTTTAATGCCACCGTTTTTAATATGTTCATAACGGACGAATGCTTTGTTCCATTGAATTATGTTTGAAAGCCCTTTGTTTAGTATTTCTTTCAGTTCAATTCTGCTAATTGACAAACGTTGTTCGGAAATAATTTTTCCTGCCATTGGAGAAATACCGCCATGAACGGCGAGAAGACGCATACGTTCATTATAAAACCGTGATTGTCCGCCAATATATCTTGATGCCTCCTCAAAGGTTAGCCAGTTTTCATCCGGGAGGCATTCTTGCAGTGCCTGCTTGCCGAATGTATTAATATGAATTCCATAACCGGGAAGTATGGAGGATTCAGCAGAGTTTCGTTCATATATCGTCACTTTGATTCCATTTTTACGTAATCCATGTGCTAAACATGTACCCCCAATCCCCGCCCCAATAATACCGACGTGCATAATATTTCTCCTGTTATATACCCGTTATCTTTCAAGTTGCCTCTTTGTTGGCTGCACTCACTCACCTCGGTCACATTGTTCGCTATGCTTCCGGGGATTCGCTCCCTTGCCGTCGCGATGCATCTTGAAATCCATAGGGTATAGATATGAACGATTCTGGCTAAATCGTGGTGATTATATCTAATCACAGCCATGACTTTTTTATAGTATTTAAAATAAAAATATACTGTACATCGAAATAGAGCAAGAAAGCTTGGGGTTTTATCTCTAAAAATATTTGGTAAAAAAGTTATGTGTCTGTTTATTAAATAATATTTAATTAAAAAATTGATCGTTTAAATTGATAAAGTGAATTTTTAATGTTTATATTTTATAATTTTTCATAAAATGAATATTTTATAGTGATATGTGTTAATCTAACTTCGTGTTTGTTTTATGTATTCAAGATAACATGACAGTAAATGATGTTTGTGTGAATAGATTAATATTCATCTTGTTTCTATCTTCAACTATTTAAGATATTTATTAATATGATCAGTAATAACTCTGCTATTCTCTAGCAAGTTAAGGGAAAGTTTGATGGTTGAATATTATTTCAGTAGATATATTATCTCCATTAATATTCTGATTAATATGAAATTATTTCCATTCTAATTGAATTTAATATATTTTTCTCCCAATTATGAAATATTTTATTACTCGTTGTCATGAATTTTATGAGGGTGACTTCTATACTATTATTTGTAATCTATTATTCGTGATCATGGGCTATTACTATTGATTTGTCATTTTGTTCGGAGAAATAAATATGAGTAATCAGGACGTCAAAGCGATGTATAACCGATATCCATATCCTAGTTCCGCCATTGGAGACAATCTTATTTATGATATGGCCACGGTGATAGGGCTTATATTTAAGCCGGATTATTTAACGGGAAAATATGTGCTTGATTTAGGGTGTGGAACGGGACATCGTTTGTTAGGGCTGGCAAGTATGTATCCCGATACCCAATTTGTAGGTATTGATATGACGGATAAAGCGTTAGAGGTGGCAGATAAGTTGATATCTTATCATCAGTTGGATAACGTCACGCTAGAAAATAATACGATTGAGAAGCTAACACGAGATAATCAATTTGATGTTGTTGTTTCTACCGGTGTTATCCATCATATGGAATGTCCACAAGAGGGTTTTTTAGCAGCTTCACGTTCATTAAATGAAGAGGGTATCGCGCTAATTTGGTTATACAACGCTATAGGAGAATATGAACGATTGAGGCAGCGGGAACTTTTGCAGATTTTTGTAAAACAAAATCATGCAGAAGAATATTTTTTAAATACTGATTTAATGAATAAGCTGTGCGAAAACTTAAGTCGAAATCAATATGGCGATAGTACAGCTAATCATTTAGATGATAGTGTTGATCAGGTTGCTGTTAATGTGGATGCATTTTTGAATCCTATCGTCAACGCATACAGATATGATGAAATATGCGATTTTTATTATAAAGCTGGCTTTAAGCGTGTGAGATGTTGTGGGTTCAATCGTGAGAACGGTAATAAGCTTTTTGCAGGATGTTGCGATCAATTCAATGATGAATATTTTCTTCAATTTCAAGATTTACTTTTAAATGAACAATTACGTGAAATATTTAATGCTCTTGATTATAACCAAAAGATTCGTGTTATTGAGCTTTTATGGAAGCCAACCGGCATATCTTCGATTGGATTTAAATCTGAAAATGCCCAGTCTTTTGTCAATGATTGGTTAAGAGGGGGAGGGGAGGAATAGCGGTTATTCTCGGAGAGTAAGTTAAGCTTTAGTAAAATGAGTACCAAGCCAGAAACATCCACTTTCTAGTTTCTGGCTATATTTTGCATTGATGAATTCGAGTTAATCGTAATATTCCGGTGCCTTACGGAATATTGGCCAGGCATCCGGATCGTGCCCTGTTACTACAATTGCATTCGTGCGTTTGGCTAGATGTCGCAGTTTTTGCACCGAACTTTTTAATCCGCTAAATCGGCATAACCTCTAACACCAAATTTTGATTTAGCTGATTTTACCGCATCTAAAACCGCAGCAGCCATGACTTCGGCAGCAAGAATACCAACAGTATTCACCGATGAATCCACACCACCTGTTGCCGCTGCAAAAATAGTATCCCCGTCACTCATGGTATGAACAGGGTATATCGTTCTCGCAAGACCATCATGAGCCATCTGGGCAACTTTTTTCATCTGGCTTTTATTCATATTGGCGTTACAACAAATTATGCCAATAGTCGTATTTGCCCCTTGAATGAAATTATTATCTTTATTATTTTTTATAATGTAGGGAATAAGATGACCATTTTTATCACATGCACCTGCAATGGTTTTACCATTTTTAGGGTCTCTGATTTCACCAACAGCATTTACAACAACCATTGCGCCAATTGTCAGCCCGCCAGGTAATTTAACCGATGCTGTTCCAAGTCCACCTTTCATGGCTTTGTCAAAACCGGCCATCTTACCTATAGTGGCCCCGGCGCCGGCGCCAATATTTCCCGATGGAAAAGGGGTTACAGAAGCGTTTAGTGCCGCAAGATAGCCCATTTCAGCGTCAGGACGAACAGCAGGATCACCAAAGTTTAGATCAAAAATTATTGCGGCAGGAACGATAGGTACGATAGCGACACCGGTATCAAATCCTTTTTTTCTTTCTTCAAGATAGCGCATTACGCCAGAGGCGGAATCTAATCCAAAAGCGCTCCCTCCACTTAGCACCACTGCATTGACTTTCTGAACAGTGTTAATGGGATCTAAAAGCTCGGTTTCCCTTGTCCCCGGTGCAGAACCTCTGACATCAACGCCACAAACAGCTCCGTCGTCGAAAATAATGATGCTACAACCGGTTTGCTCCAATTTATCTTCAGCATGCCCAACCTTAACACCCGGTACATCCAAAATTGTTCCATTTGTCTTATACATAAATATGTCCACACCTTGATTTTTAAAGTAATACATTACAAGTTTTAATGTTTATCGAGATGAATCATAGCAAAAGGTGACTAAACAAACTCTTCCGTGTCTCCTGCTGCCAGCGTTTCAAGACGGGTAGGTGATAGTGGAATGCGAGGGGATGGTATTGCCCAATGTTTGATATCGTGGAGAATGGCAGAACAGATTTTTCCCTGACAAGCTCCCATGCCACACCGTGTTGCCATTTTTGCGCTATTCCAATCTTGAAATGGTTCAAGTTCGTTTAAACTTATGTCTTCACAACGACAGATCAAGGTATCGGGGGGAAGTGCCTGTGTGATCTCTCTATTTAATTTAAACGTTTGTGCTATTGCTGTGGCAAAACACCGCCATTTTCTTCGTTTCTGTTGCCATTTTTCAGCTAGTACGTATTTACCACTCGCTGCAAACCCGGCAATAAATCCTTCACACAATGCAAGCTCACTGCCGCCAATACCTGTGCATTCTCCCGCTGCATATACACCAGGTATAGTAGTCTGTTGCCACGCATCTACTTGGATATTTCCTTGTTCGTCCAGCAAGCAACCAAGCAATTGTGCCAATTCCGTATTTGGCCTTAAACCAAAACCGAAAGCTAAACGGGTACAGGGTAATTTTCGTTTTTGCCCTTTATTACTGATATACACACCAGTTAACCTGCCTTCTACCGAGGTTTCCACTCCCAACACCATACTGTTTTTGTAGTAATTTTTAAGTGGCATGAGAGCGATGGCTTGATGCAACTTGTTAGGCCAGCGGAGCAGTCGTAAGCCAAACGAAAATAAGCGGTGTAAAGGCGCCTGTTCAATGATACCGACCACGTTCCCTCCTGCTTTTTTTACTGTTTCGGCAACCGCGAGCAAAAGGGGACCGCTACCTGCAATAACAACACGCTCACCAATCATGGGGAGACCGCTTTTTATCAACGCCTGTAATCCGCCTGCGCCCGTGACACCCGGTAATGTCCATCCAGGAAAGGGAAGTAATTTTTCTTTAGCGCCGGTGCAGAGAATGATACGTTGGTAGTGAACTATTCGGTGCCGACTTGCCGTTTCAACCATTACGCATTGGCTGTCTACTGCAATTACTTTACAACTGGGTAAATAGATCAATGCATCTTCTGATAGTACCGATAGATAATTTTTCGCCATCGGCGGCAATGTATGAAATGGCCCTTGACGCCAAATTTGTCCGCCTGCTTTGGGATTGTCATCAATCAGGATAACGGATTGTTGCCCTTGTATCGCAGCCTGTGCGGTAGCCAATCCTGCCGGTCCTGCGCCAACAACCAGCACATCACAGTGTAATATCGTAGAAAAAGATGGTGTTGCCATGTTCAGATCCTCTCGACTTTCATACCCATTTCACAAACTGTCTGGCACGCTACACGACGGCGACCATTAATCATTAAACGGCATTCCTGGCAGATCCCCATACCACAAAAAGGCACTCTCAATTGATGTGATACAGATATACGGCAATGCTCACTACCGATATAAGCTAGCGCCGCCGCTACAGTAATCCCCGCAGGAACTGTGATCAGTTCGCCATCAATAAACAAAGCAGTAAATGGTGGTTTTTTGAGTGTCATGGTAACCTCTGACGGGCCATAGCAGTGAAACGTGCGGGTTGGTAAGGCAGTGGATCAATCTCCGTTTTTCTGTTCAGCATCAATGCAGAGATGATTTTGGCGCTGCCCGGTGCGGTCGTTACACCTAATCCTTCATGGCCCACAGCCAGCCATAGCCATTCGTAATCAGGATGTTGCCCCAATAGCGGCAAGCCATCTGGAGTCGCAGCACGAAAGCCAGACCAACAACGTAAAATATTCATCTGACCAAGTTGAGGTAAAAAATAAAGTGCGCGCTGGAGCATAGAACGGAGTAGGGAGAGATCAATAGTGTGTTGTTCGTTATGGAACTGGCGTGAAGAGCCAATTAAAAGCTGACCGGTAGGGCGGGCCTGAACATTGAAAGCGATTGACGTACCATCCAAAGTATGTGTACTGGCGCTATACCCTAATTCCACCAGTTGATGTGTGATACAGGTAGGGTAACGATCTGTAATCGCCAGTTGCCCTTTTTTAGGGACAATCGGTAATTCAGGTAACAGATGTGTGCTCCATAGCCCATTTGCTAGCAATATTCTCGGCGCACAATATTTCTTTCCATCACGCAGCACAACGGTCTGAGGCTCTAAGGCGTGCACTTGTCCTGTAATAAACTGAATCTTTTGATTACAGCTAGTAAAAAACCAGTGTACGACATTGGGTGCATAGACAATCCCATCCGCAGGAACAGACAAGCCGCCGGCAATCCCACTCCTCACCATCGGTTCCATCTGATGAATTTGTGTCGCTGTCATCGGAATATTTTCGATTTCATAGGAGGCAAGACGTGCGCTTTTTTCCTCAGCCAGTTCCATTTCGTCCTCTGCATCTGCCAGCCAAAGTGTGCCGCATCTACGCCATGCACAATTTTTTGGCATATGGGGGGTGAATGTTCGCCATATATCTAATGAGTAACTACTCAGTGCCAGTTCCGCAGGATTATCGTCCATACACACGAGATGCCCCATCCCTGCCTGTGTTGCCCCTTTACCACCATCATCAATTACAGCAACTCTCAAACCATCTTGTACCAACTGATAAGCACATGCGGCTCCAATGATGCCAGCACCAACGATAATGACATCCGATATTTGGGGAGGGGTCATACATTGATTCCCCAGACAAAAGGATCGTTATTGGCAATGATTAATTTGTTATCACCGTAAACATGCGCTGTTCCCCGGATCACTGGGGCAATTTTTTGACCAACCCACTGATATTGGGCTTCAAAAACACTTCCAATAATGCTGGATTGGCGCCAAATTTCACCCGGCTGCAATTTTCCATCCGCCGCCAGACAGGCTAACTTAGCACTTGTTCCAGTGCCACACGGTGAACGGTCATAGGCTTTCCCCGGACATAATACAAAATTACGACTATCTGTATCGTTATCAGGAGCGAACAATTCAATATGGTCGATACACTCACCGTTTTCACCGGTTATCCCCGCTTGTTCCAGTGCCTGCCTAACTGCCCAACTGTATTGCGTAAGTTCATCGATATGGTTAAGGGTTAGAAACAGGTTATGTTGACCGATCAGAAAAAACCAATTTCCTCCCCAGGCAATATCTCCATTAACATCACCCACACCTGGCACGTTCACGGTGACATTTTGCTGATAACGATAAGAGGGAACATTATAAACAGACACGGTTTCATCCTTATGGAGCACTGCCTCTACAATCCCAACAGGGGTCTCAATTTTATACTTGCTAGGGTTCAACCAGCCTAGATGATAGAGCGAAGCAATAAGACCCATAGTGCCGTGTCCGCACATGCCTAAATATCCCGCGTTATTAAAGAAAATCACCCCCATATCGGCGTCAGGTACAGTAGACGGACATAAAAGTGCGCCTACCAACATATCATTCCCTTTTGGTTCAAGAATGAGAGCCTTACGCCAGTGATCAAATTCGGCTTCAAAGCGTTGACGCTGTTTGGCAACGGTTCCTTTGCCAAGAGATGGAAATCCCTCGATTATCGTGCGGGTAGGTTCTCCACCTGTGTGTGAATCAATGACGCGAACCATCTGATAATCATGCTTATCTGCCATAAAGCCACCCAATTAACGTATTTTTAATAAATGGTGGCGTAGTATTTCGTTTGTCGCTTGATGAATTTCATACTGCAATATGCTGAAATCAGCACAATGAAAGAATCACTGAATTATCAGTGAGACATTCCAATAAGATAATGAAATGAAAAATTATAAATAAACCTGATAAGGATTATTTCTGTTTTTACCAGAAAATTTATAAATTGATCTATAAAATCAAATAGTTAAATAAGGAAGGCGGAATATAAATAGCTAAACACGAGTCAAAAATCCTATTTTAATGTTAATAGATTGGAGATACAGATGATGAATATATACCGGAACAATGAAAAAAACGGCATTAGCACAAATGGTTATGATGTTTGTAATGTTGAGTTTTTATCGGCGCTTTGTAGTGGATTAGTTAATCACAAACCCAATAACCTGCAAGATATTCTCAATGCGGTTGCCTTAATTACACCATTGTTAAATGCGATTCCCAGTGTGGTTTTCTTTATCAAAGATATCAAAGCACGTTATCTAATTGTGAACCTTACGCTAGCCACACGCTGCGGATTTAAGTCGATCTCTTCGCTACTCGGTAAAACCTCTTCCGAAATCTTTCCTGCTCAGATGGGCAGTTGTTACACCGAACAGGATTTACGTGTGTTGCATCAAGGGGTAATTATCCAAAACCAACTGGAGCTCCATTTTTATCATGGACGTAAAGCAGGTTGGTGCATGACATATAAATTGCCATTGTATAATCAACATAATCAAGTTATTGGTATGGCAGGAATTTCTCATGATTTGATGGAAGTTAAGGAAAATCATCCTGTGTACCAAAAGTTGGCTATCGTTGATGATTATATTCGTGAAAATTTTGATCGAACCATTCGTCTCGAAGAGCTAACTCATTTAACACGTCTCTCGGTTGCTCAATTGGAACGTTACTGTAAACGCATCTTTCACCTGACACCCCGGCAGATGATCCACAAAATCAGAATTGAAAAAGCGTCGGAATTGCTGGCTACGAAATTACCTATTACAGATGTTGCCTTGCAATGTGGTTATACTGATCACAGTGCATTTACTCGGCAATTTAAGGCGTCAACTGGACTCACTCCCAGTGATTTTCGTCAGTCAATAGGATTGGAGTAATTTGCCGTTTTACTAATACTTCCGCTCTTTCGTGATCCAATTTGTTGTACGAGATTGGGTTAATTAATCATATATTTGAGAAGCCAGTCTTTTTACCTGTCATTAGGAATTATCGACTCCATCAAAGCCTCTCAGCTTTAAGTTTGCCATTCCTATTATGCTGATTTCGTCATTGTTCACTGTGAAAAGTCACAAGCTTCTCAGTAGTGAAATCGCCATCATTCCACTAAAACCAATGAATCACATTTTATTAACAAAATAAAAACAATTTGCATTTTAAATGACGATCGAAAGGATAGAGCTATGAGCAAGAGAAAGGTTAGCTGGCAGGGGGTTTTCCCGGCAGTGACGACGCAATTTAACCCCGATTTTTCCATTAATTTGGACGCCACACAGAAGGTAATGACGAACCTGATTAAAGATGGGGTTTCCGGTTTAGTCGTCAATGGCTCTGTGGGGGAAAACACATCTCTGTCTATGAAGGAGAAGCGTACTATCGTTGAACTCGCAGTAGATGTTGCTGGTGGGCAAATTCCCGTTCTTTCGGGTATCGCAGAATTGACAACCGATAATGCGTGCAAAATGGTTGCTGAATGCCGACAGGCAGGGGCTGATGGGGTGATGATCATGCCACCTCTGGTTTATACTCCAACACCGAAAGAAAACAGGGAGTATTTCCGTACAATTTCGACCTCTACCGATTTACCCGTCATGCTATATAACAACCCTCTGCTGTATAAAAATGATATTACGCCGAAAATTCTGACGTCTCTGGCCGATTGCGAAAATATCGTTGCATTTAAAGATTCATCAGGCAATACCCGGCCTTTTAGTGATATTCCCAACGAGGCAGGCGATCGCTTCATTCTTTTTGCCGGTTTGGATGACGTCGTTTTAGAGTCAGTCGCAGTGGGCGCAGAAGGTTGGATTTCAGGTATGTCGAATGCCTTTCCTCGGGAAGGAGAGACTTTATTCCGTCTGGCTAAACAGAAACGTTATGAAGAAGCTCGGGAATTGTATCGCTGGTTTATGCCTCTGTTGCATTTGGATTTCCGCCCTGATTTGGTGCAATGCATCAAACTGTGTGAAGAAATGGTTGGCCGTGGTAGTGCCATTACCCGTCCACCGCGTTTACCACTTGAAGGGGAAACATTGGTTGAAGTACGCGCCATTGTAGAAAAAGCTCTCGCTAATCGTCCTTCATTGCCTGATGTAGGTCTCTGAATTGGGCTGTAACTTGTTTCTGATACCCTCGGAGGAATCGTTATGTTGGAACATTCAGGTATGCAGTTTATTGGGGGGCGCAGGCAAGCAGAGGGAGAACGCTGTTTGCACAGCCAGCGAGCGGTGGATAACTCACCAATAGGTTATGCGTTTTATCAGGCTACACGACATGAGGTCGATCTCGCCGCCCAAGCGGCAGCCGATGCATTTACCCGTTATAGCCAGACATCGTTAGAAGAACGTGCTGTTTTTTTAGATAAAATTGCCGATGAAATTGATGCTCTCAGTGATGACTTTATTACCCTTGTATCAGAAGAAACGGCTCTGCCTCCAGCTCGACTTCAAGGTGAACGGTCGAGAACGAGCGGGCAAATGAGGCTGTTTGCCACGCTGTTACGCCGTGGTGATATTCATGCTGCCCGTATTGATACTGCGCAACCTGAGAGAAAACCGCTTCCCAGAGTTGATATTCGCCAGTGCCATATTCCTCTAGGTCCTATTGCGGTTTTTGGCGCCAGTAATTTCCCTTTGGCTTTTTCAACTGCTGGTGGTGACACGGCGTCAGCATTAGCGGCGGGCTGTACCGTTGTTTTTAAAGCACATAGCGGTCATATGGCTACCGCTGAAGCCATAGCAGAAGCGATAGAACGCGCTATTATCGCCACACAAATGCCCGCAGGTGTATTCAATATGATTTATGGCAATAGCGTGGGAGCAGATCTCGTCAAACACCCAATTATTCAAGCCGTTGGTTTTACCGGCTCACTCGCTGGTGGGCGTGCACTGTTTGATATGGCTATGCAGCGACCACAACCTATTCCGGTTTTTGCTGAAATGTCGAGTATCAACCCGGTCATTGTGCTGCCAAACGCCTTAGTACAGCGAGGAAAACAGATCGCCCAAGAATTGGCAAATTCATTCACATTAGGTAGCGGGCAGTTTTGTACCAAGCCAGGCATCATCTTGGGTATTCGTTCACCAGAATTTGATCAATTTATTGCTCACTTGACGCAGGAGATCACGTTTCGTCCGGCACAGTCAATGCTAAACCGTGGCACATTACTCAATTACCAAAAAGGTATTCATCAACTGGATGATGAACCCTTAATGACACGGTTAGCCATTGGCGAACATCATGAAAATCAGGCAAGTGCGATGTTGTATCGCGCAGATATTGCCTTGTTGTTGAATAAAAATGCCCTGTTACAAGAGGAGGTTTTCGGTCCTGTTGCTATTGTGGTCGAAGTCGAAAGCCAATATCAGCTTTTACACGCAATTGACTGTTTGCAGGGGCAGCTTACCGCTACCTTGATTGGTGAGCACGATGAATTAGCGAATGCACACGAGCTCAGTCAACGATTACAAAACATTGCGGGCAGGGTGGTTGTCAATGGCTACCCAACAGGCGTTGAAGTCTGTGATGCCGTGGTTCATGGCGGGCCTTACCCTGCGACTTCGGATGCAAGGGGGACTTCAGTTGGTACACTGGCCTTCTGGCGTTTTCTGCGCCCGGTCTGTTTCCAAAACTATCCCAAATCCTTACTTCCCCCCGCACTGCAAGACCATAATCCGTTAAATATTTCTCGATTAATCAATGGGGTAATGAGTCGGGAAGTATTGTAAAACGCGCAGTGACTCCACGTTGACGTATATCAAATAAGAAACAGAAAAAGGCGAATAATTATGGCGCTATACGAAGCCTCTTCACGACCAAAATCCGGTTCAGGGCAGGGTAAATTTAAGAAACAGTTAACACTCACGGATTTAACCTTCATTGGCTTAGGGGCTATTTTTGGCTCTGGCTGGTTATTTGCGGCCAGTCATGTGTCTGTTATTGCAGGACCGGCAGGGATTTTTTCTTGGGTGATTGGCGGTATTGCTGTGCTCTTACTCGGTATTGTTTATTGCGAGCTGGGCGCGGCACTGCCGAAATCAGGTGGTATTATCCGCTATCCGGTGTTTTCTCACGGTGAACTCATGGGATATTTAATGGGTTCTATCACCTTAATTGCGTTTTCCAGCTTAATAGCCATTGAAGTCGTCGCCGCTCGACAATATGCGGCGGCGTGGTTTCCATTTCTGAGTCAACCTGGTTCTGGTGATCCGACACTGACAGGCTGGCTGGTTCAATTTATTTTATTAGCATTTTTCTTTTATCTTAATTACAACAGCGTGAAAACCTTTGCGAAATCCAACAATATTATTAGTATTTTCAAGTTCATCGTTCCGCTGCTCGTCATTATTGTCCTGTTTAATTATTTCAATCCGAGTAATTTGCAAGTTCACGGATTTTCTCCTTTTGGGGTATCGGGTGTTGAAGCTGCGGTTTCAACGGGGGGCATTATCTTTGCTTATCTTGGTCTAACGCCCATTATTTCTGTCGCTGGTGAAGTGGAAAAACCCCAAAAGACAATTCCTATTGCCCTCATTCTGTCTATTTCACTGTCTACGGTTATTTATGTTTTATTACAGTTAGCTTTCCTTGGCGGGATACCCTCTGATTTACTCTTCGGGGGCTGGAATAACATTGGGCAATATTTTTCATTGCCGTTTCGTGATATAGCCTTAATCCTCGGAGTGGGGTGGCTCGCTTTTTTGGTGGTATGTGATGCGGTGATCTCTCCAAGCGGTACTGGGAATATTTATATGAATGCCACTCCCCGTGTAGTTTATGGTTGGGCAAAAAGTGGGACGTTATTTAATGTGTTTACCCATGTTGATGAAAAATCGGGGATACCACGTCCTGCACTTTGGTTGACGTTTATTCTTTCTGTTTTCTGGACATTGCCTTTTCCTTCATGGGAAAAACTCATCAGTGTTGTTTCTGCGGCGTTAATTTTGAGCTACGCATTAGCGCCAGTAACCGCTTCTGCCTTACGCCGTAATGCCAGGGAGATAAAACGTCCTTTTTATGTTAAATGGTTTGCGCTCGTTGGCCCGCTTTCTTTTATTATTTCCGCTTTCATTGTTTATTGGTCTGGTTGGAAAACCGTTTCCTGGTTGCTCGGATTACAAATTGTCTTGTTCTTTATCTACTTGTTATTCAAAAATAAAGTTCCTATAGGCAAAGTAAGTTTGCGCCAACAGATAACTTCGGCCCTGTGGTTGATTAGTTTTTACAGTGCCATGATCATTCTATCCTATTTAGGAACATTTGGCGGTAAAGGCATTATTCCTGCACCTTGGGATATTGTTGCAGTAGCAGTGATCGCTCTAATCGCCTTCTATTGGGGAACTTTTAGTGCTTTACCCAATGCTATTTTACCAACGGAGGATGAGGATTAGTGCTGATGGAAACTCATTGAGGCATGGACATCCTTGTCCACATTGATGCCGATAGCTTTAAATAAGCTCATCATAAATTCAGATCAATAGTTACAAAAATGGAGATGAGCATAGATTCATTCTAGCCGAACGTCCTCATTTTCTGAAAAATTAAGCACCTTCTGCAATGCTTGCTGCTTCAGGAACCTCAATTAATTTTCCTGACCTCACATCATATATGTACCCATATATGGAGATATTTGCGGGGACAAGAGGGTGGGTACGAATACGATGAATATCTTCAACTACGCTATCAACTTGATTGTTAATGGTAAGCCATTTGATATATTTTCCCTCAGATGATCCTGTACCGTTGCCGACATCTTTAAATCCCTCTTCCGTCATTATCGCGCTTTCCAGGCTGCTTTCTAGCAGATCGCCCATGATATTGTCTGTAAAAAGCTCCATCCCACAATTAGTATGGTGAATGACAAACCACTCTTTTGTGCCAAAAAGTTTATAGGAAATGATAAGTGAACGAATGGCATCATCACTGGCTCTTCCGCCTGCGTTACGAATAATATGAGCGTCACCTTCAGATAAACCTGCAAATTTTGCTGGATCTAACCTAGCATCCATACACGTCAATATGGCAAATCGTCTGACAGCAGGTAAACCAAGGTTTTTTTTATCACCAAAAGTTGCTGCATATGCAATATTAGCGTCACTTATTTCTTTGATAACACAGCTCATCCTTCCTCCCTTCATATTTTCCGGTTTAATAAATTATGATATAAAACAAAGATATAGATAAAAAATCAACTTCTTGATAAAGCTAGGACATCCATCTAGATAAATGAATATGAGGCTGAAAATACAGATATATAAAAAAAACTTATGAAAAACTATATACTCGTATCCTTTGTACTGGTCAAGTAAATCGTCTGTATGCACTTATGCACAAGAGCAGCGAGCTATAGGTTATTACTCTGCCAATGGAAGCTAAATTTCAGACAGCCGGTCATATAAGTGGGGTAGGGAAGTATTGTATTATTCAGTAATACATGAAGAGGCGAATTTATGGCACGAGTAACTAGTGTTACCCTTGGTGAACATTTCAACGGGTTCGTTGGTGATATGATCCAATCTGGTCGTTATACGATACAGCAATTTGGTCAAAACCAGGCGAGGCGTTATCACGATGAACTACTGAAAAGAACTTTCGAGCTACTAGCGACATCTCCATTAGTTTGCTGCATCACGGCGACGCAGGCGTTTATTTCTTATTTGGTTATCATGGTGCGCATAATGTATATTATGTTAAATAACCTTAGATGATAAACAACTTCACATAGACTCGGTGATTTTTGACATCCCTCCCTTTTCCAGTGTTACGGTGGATAGCCTTCCTCCTACCTAATATGTTGTTACCCTCCTCTCCTACTTTTCTGGATGAACACACTGGTATTTTTTTGAGGCTCATGTTTAGTTATGTTTGACGATTAACCTTAATGTTTTTATTTGGTAGTCATATAATTACGATAAAAGTACTTATTCAGGAATATTATAATTAATAGATATAGCATTTGAAGGCAATAATTATAAAAAGAATTTTTTACCATGATTATTCTCAAAAAATAATGAGTGAAAATGTTTGATGTTAATCACATTAATATCATCCAGAGTCAGGGTAGTTGACATTATTACCAGAAAATCCATCCGGCGTGAGTGGGTGAAATATAAACGATCTCAATTGTCAGCGCCGACTTGCCCTTATTTAAAACACCACCAGATTGTTACCTTTCCAGATTAAACATGTGAGATAAATCATAAATTCCAGAGAGGTTAAATATACTGGCATTAAAGATAGTTTCATGAAAAACTATAGGAAAATAAATTATCATTATATATTAGATTTGCCATTTTTGATTTCTGCTACTATTATGGTAAATGGAATTTGGGTTTCCAGCCTAATTCCACCTAGGATGAAAGATACAAGCAGTTTTTGAATTTTAAAATTGTAACATCATCGATGTGGTGATTTAGATTTTGCATGCATTATCACATATGATTTTGGTAAATAATACGTTTAAATATGTAAATTCTGAAACTATTTAAGGAGAGTTTTATGTTCAAGAAATTATTAACAGTTGGGGCATTAGCAACAGCATTAATCGGAGGAATTGGGACTGCATCGGCAATTGGTGATTGTCCGACCCAAGTCGTAGAAATAGCAGGCGCAGATAGTTCTGGTTTGAAGTATAAAATAACTTTGCGTAATCCCACTAACAATTTTGCTAATGTATTTACTCGGTATGAGTCTAATGTTAATAAAACGATTAAATGGTATTTTAAAGGGTATTATGGAGAGTGTTATGAGGGTAACAGGAAAGTTCACGCTGCTTACTATGAAGGTAGAGAAATTTAAAATTATACCGAAAGCCTCTTATTAGAGGCTTTTTAGAACACTGACAATATAATGGCAGTTAGGTTTCTAATCTAAGATGAAAAATATAAGCAGTTTTTGAATTTTAAAATTGTAACATCATCGATGTGATGACTTAGATTTTGCATGCATTGTCACATATGATTTTGATAAGTAATATGTTTGAATATGTAAATTCTGAAACTATTTAAGGAGAGTTTTATGTTCAAGAAATTATTAACAGTTGGGGCATTAGCAACAGCATTAATCGGAGGCATTGGGACTGCATCGGCATTTAGCGGATATGAAAACTGTGTAAATGATCAAGGATTTTCTAATGGGAAACCTGTTAGATCTGTTGTTCATGCTGAGGACCGTTTTGCCGATAGATTTAATGAAGGAAATGGAGTTACATGGCGTTTAAAAAAATCTAAATATTGTGGTAATGGACTATATGTTGCTTACTATGAAGGTCAAATAGATAGATAAAACCTCATTGTAGACTTTTTCATAAAATTGACAAACCTCGTTAAAAATAACGGGGTTTTTGCTTTTTTCATGAAAAATAATATTTCCTATTTTTCCTTTATTGGCTACGTTGTTTGAATCAATCTATTTGAATGTCAATAGATCTTTATTAAACCGATTTATTCTTCGAAGAAGAATACCTTATCCATAACGCAATAAATATCAAAATAATAGAAAAAACCGATACAGACAGAGTAAGTTCCTTAAAAATAAACCTGCTTATATTTATCCCTGATACCTCCCAGGATAAAAACAATGCTACAGGGCATGTTAAAAAACCTGAGATAAACCCAATAACAATTAAATGGTAAAGTTTTCTTTTGTTCTTCTTTTGCATAATAGGGTCCAACTTTTTCTGATATCGCCAATACTTCATGGTGAGGTAAAATAATCCTAATAATGAACTGAGATGCTGTAGAATTTTATATATACTTACCCCCTGCCCATTGGTAATGGAATGTAAAATGCGGAATTTTAATAGAGGAATTAGCTCGACAAAAAAACCTTTATCGTGTGTGAATGCATCCCAGACAATATGGGTTACAGCTCCTAGAAATAACGACAGCACAAAAACAACTCCGTCCTTATAACCCTGTTTTTCATAACGAGTAAAAGGTATTGGGAAAAGAACGGATAAAGGATATGACAAAAGACGTACAATTAAAAATATCAATAGACATAAAGGAAATGCGGTATAAAACCATCCGGGTAAGTGATGCGCAGTAGTTGCTACATCATATAACCCAACA
>NZ_JAJAFZ010000235.1:0-508 GCF_025384895.1 Photorhabdus kayaii | reverse complement strand
GATTGTTTTTCGAGGTGATCCGAGTTTGCTTATCCGCCAGTTTAATCCCTGGGACTTCTCCTTCTACTTCTGAGGCGTTTATGGTCAGTTGAGGAGCATGGCTTAACGCACATGCAATCAGCGCAGAAGTGACTGGCGTATATTTCCCTTCAACTGAGTTATACCTCTCTGACGGTGAATGTAACTCTGCGTTGTTTTTGACAATGGCAGTCACCCCTTTTGCCGACAAAGTTGCCTCAGTATCAATAATGTCACCACCAGCATTAAGGGTTAAATTATTGCCGGCAGTGATGATACTGCTCGCTATGGGTAATTGAAATTGTGGGTAAGATTGTTCGTCTTCCTCGTCATCAGCATTTTCATATTCATAATGCTTTTCATAACCCGTTCCGTGTTCATTTTCATATTCATAGGGGTCATCTGCTGTTATTTTACTCACATCAAGCGTGCCGCCACTGGTCAGAGTAATATCCTTCCCCGCCGTCAAGGAAATGCTTCTCAGGTCGAC
>NZ_JAJAFZ010000234.1:0-511 GCF_025384895.1 Photorhabdus kayaii | reverse complement strand
GATTGTTTTTCGAGGTGATCCGAGTTTGCTTATCCGCCAGTTTAATCCCCGGGACTTCCCCTTCTACTTCTGAGGCGTTTATGGTCAGTTGAGGAGCATGACTTAATGCACGTGCAATTAGCGCGGAAGTCACCGGCGTATATTTCCCTTCAACTGAGTTATACCTCCCTGACGGTGAATGCAACTCTGCGTTGTTTTTGACAATGGCAGTCACCCCTTTTGCCAATAAAGTTGCCTCAGTATCAATAATGTCACCGCCAGCATTAAGGGTTAAATTATTGCCGGCAGTGATGATACTTCTCTCTATCGGTAATTGAAGTTGTGAGTAGGATTGTTCGTCTTCCTCATCATCATCGGCATTTTCATATTCATAATGCTTTTCATAACCCTCTCCGTGTTCATTTTCATATTCATAGGGGTCATCTGCTGTTATTTTACTCACATCAAGCGTGCCGCCACTGGTCAGAGTAATATCCTTCCCCGCCGTCAAGGAAATGCTTCTCAGATCGAC
>NZ_JAJAFZ010000233.1:0-547 GCF_025384895.1 Photorhabdus kayaii | reverse complement strand
TACGTTTTATGGTCGAATTTAACCCGTCCATCTGACCGCGCTTTTTCGTTTGATCTATAGGGAATTATCACTTTTATTCCCTGACTTTTTAACCGGTTACGTAATGCATGGCTGGAGTAACCTTTATCAGCAATCACCGCTTTTGAACGACGTTTCATAAAACCATTTTTACGCTGAATACCCAGACCATCCAGCAGGCGTACTGCATATTGACTTTCGTGACATTGACCTGCACTGAGTACTACATTCAGTGGATGGCCTTTTCCATCGACAGCCAGATGGATTTTGGAACCATAACCGCCCTGAGAGCGACCCAGGCCATGGTCTGCGATGACATCGGGATGTTTTTTTGGGCGCCAGCCGCACAATGTGCCGCACGAATGTTACTGCCATCCAGTGATATGGCTGACCAATCAACCAAATCTTGTTCATCCAGTATTGACAATAACTTATTGAAAATAAGATTAATGATCCCTGATTTTGACCACCGATTAAAGCGGTTATAGACGGTTTTCCAGGAACCATAACGTTCGGGTAAATCCCGCCA
>NZ_JAJAFZ010000232.1:0-548 GCF_025384895.1 Photorhabdus kayaii | reverse complement strand
TTGGATTTCAAATCGCGCAGTAAATTACGCATCGAAAGCAGCGCCCGCAGTGGGGGAATTTGGCGGGCCACGTGCTCAGGATCGAAATCCTTTATTTGCCGGAAAGTGAGGGCGATATTTTCTTCGTCGCCATTTTCAGTCAGGGTATTTTTCACCGTCAGATTAACGGCGGGGCTGAATTCCGCCATCACGCTGTCAAAATTGTTTTTATTAATAGACACTTTTTCTCTTTCCGAGAGCGGACGCTGTTCCCGCCCATGACTGTAATCGCCCATCACCAATAATTTCAGCGGCAACTCCACTTTTTTTTGCGCGCCGCCGGTATGCAAATCCAATTTAATATTTACCCGCGCTTTGGGGATTTCATTTTGAAAACTCTGGGCCATCATCGGCTCCTCAGTAATAAAAAAGAACGCCGGGCATGAGGGGCATGCCCGATAAATTTCAGGAACGAAAAACGGATTCAGCTATTTCAGAGCAGGCAGTTAACCGGACAGTAAATAAGAGAAAACCGACAAGATCCGCCGCAATAAATAAAGCCATTTATC
>NZ_JAJAFZ010000231.1:0-551 GCF_025384895.1 Photorhabdus kayaii | reverse complement strand
TCAATCGCTTTCCAAGGGTTATAATCTTCCCCTGCGATGGGGACAAGGGTCCCGCGTTTGAAATCAATCCGGTTGGGGCCTTGTGTCAATGTCAGGTTTTTCGCCTGTAGTTTACCGTTAAGCTTAGTGGTCCGGCTGATAATATCGACATCATCCTGCGCCGTTGCGTCCAGTCCCTTTTCACCCAAGGTGATGGTACCTTTTCTCACTTCCAGAGCCGCTAACGCCCCGTCTTTATCAAACACCGGTTTACCGGTCGATAAGGTGACCGCCGGAGTATTAACAAAACGACAGCCATTACAGGTCATGCCGTTCGGGTTAACAATGAAAACATTGGCTTTTTGCCCTGCGACTTCCAACAGCCCTTGCAGATTTGAGGTTAAGGTACCCACCACTTCATTAATAATCAGCTCGGCCGATTTACCGTTGAAGTTAAGATTGGCGCCAATTTGCCCCGCCAGTAGAGACTGCGTATCATGGGTCGCGTTATTCAATACCAGTCCCGGAGTGCCAACATTAAACTCCTGATAACGGTTATGTGAAACACCCCG
>NZ_JAJAFZ010000230.1:0-563 GCF_025384895.1 Photorhabdus kayaii | reverse complement strand
GGCCCAACGCGATGCGGGCCGGGGTGGAAAGCCAGCTCACGCTGATACCGGATACCCGCGGCAAATCCCCGCGCGCCATCAGCTTCACCGGCCCGTGGGCCCAGCTGCGCCTGATTAACAGCGGCAAACTGACTAATGTGCGTCAGGATGCGTTTGATGTGCGGTTCACCGTGGACGGCGGCGACATGACCTACCGTATCTACGTGGATGAATCCGACAACCCGTTTGCCGGCGGCCTGTTCAGTCAGTTCAGACTGCCTGACACCCTGTATTAATGGCAAACTTTTTATTAATGCAAAATCAACCCCCCCCTGTCCTCCGCGCCGGCGGAGGCAGGTGAAAGGATGAACGGCCATGAGTGAACACCCTGAAAACCTGATTATCCGCGCCGGCAGTAACCCGATGCATCTGCCGGCGTTCACCGCCATCCGCGAGGAAATCAACAAAATCAACCACCCGTCTCAGCCGGCAGTGAACTGGCCGCTTATCGAATCCCTGGCCCTGACGCTGTTTCGCACCCACGGCGTCGATTTGCAGAGCGCGATTTACTACACCCTGGCCCG
>NZ_JAJAFZ010000023.1:0-63673 GCF_025384895.1 Photorhabdus kayaii | reverse complement strand
TGAATGGGCTGTTAATCGATTTTAACGATAAACACACTGTTTTGACGGTATGCCAATAATCTGCCAGACTCATAATTTGTACAGTTGTATATACCCAGTGGAGGAACCATGACGACACGTTATGACAGCGACTTTTATGGTTGGACGCAGGAGCAGGCAGGTTTGCTTCGTTCCGGTGATTTGAGCCAGTTGGACAGGGAAAACCTTTCGGAGGAAATAGAAAGTATGGGAAATAGCCAAAGAAATGAGCTGGAATCTCGTCTTGAGGTACTGTTTCTTCACCTCCTAAAATGGCAATTCCAATCTGAACGGCAAGGTCGGAGCTGGAAGCTTACGATTGAAGAGCAGAGAAGAAAAATAGCCCGTCGTCTTAAAAAAAATCCCAGCTTAAAGTCAGAACTTAGTGAAATTTTCTCTGATGCTTATGGTGATGCCATTATTGCAGCGGAGAGGGAAACTAATATTAGGCGTAGTGTATTTCCTGAAACTTGCCCTTGGACATTTGAGCAAATAATGGATGAAAATTTTTGGCCTGAATAGACTCGATAAATTTGTTTTTTAACGCACTGATTTTGAACAGTGCGTTTTCTCGTTGCTCAACAACTCGGGTGATTGATTCTCACTTCATTGCAAGCAGTATTAACAGAAATTACTTTTTTCGGTGGATACTCATTGGATTAGCCAAGATTATCCTTTTTCATTTTAATGACCTTTGTCGTATCAATAATTACAGAAAAATTCATTGTGATCGCTGTGGCTATACTCAAGGCAACAGTAGGAGCCAAAATAGTAACGGAAGGAAAATGCTAATAGTTTTAATTTCTTATCGAAAAATATAATAATAAAGATAAAATATTAGCAAATTATTAATTTGATTTTTTATATAAATTTATAAAATTTCGGTAGTGATATTGATAATTATTTCTATTTGCAGTAAATTGTATTTTCTTTAATTTATCAAAGATAATCATGGAAGTTTTCAATAAGGAAATAACTATGCCAAGTAAAGACTATGGGTTAGTTGATAAAGTTTTTAACGAAAATTTTAAAGGAATGCATGTAGAAACAATAACAGTAAAAATAGCGCCTTCAGGTACTAAATATGCTAATGCGTCAGGAGACGTTAGCAAATCATGTATGGGTTGAATTTCAGGGTGAATCAATCGGATGGGGCTTGGGTGATAATAAGCAAGTAGGAGGAGTTGAGAACATAACTTTTAGAGATTCAATTGCATACGATAAATCAAAAGTTTCCAGTGTTACATATCCAATATATTCAGAAAGTGTGGTTCATAATATGAGAAATTACATTTCTGATTTAAAAAATGGAAATTTCTATGATTTTAAGCCGAATTATAACCTCCTTACTAATAACTGTATAGATTTTGTAAACTCAATTCTTCGAGTTTCACATTATGATAATGATAAACATGGTATAGATTTCATTCAGGAATTACGAGGAATGAGTCCAAATGCCGTATTAGATAATCTTGAAGAAATTGTTGAAGATCAGAAAAGTATAGAAACACCACTTATTATTGATTTAACTGGCGATGGTATTATTACCATAGCGGAAAATGGTTCTATACATTTTGATCATGATAATGATGGTATTGTTGAAAGTTCAGGATGGATAGAAGCCAATAATGCATTTCTGGTATGGGATAAAAATGGAGATGGAAAAATAAATAACGGAAATGAGTTGTTCGGGAATAATTCTATATTAAAAAATGGAATCAAATCAGCAAATGGGTTTGCTGCATTAGCAGATCTTGACGATAATTTTGATGGTATTTTTGATCAAAATGATAGTCTATGGAATTCATTAGAGTTATGGATTGATGCCAATAAAGATGGTATAACTGATAATGGAGAATTGTATAAATTAAGTGAATCAGGAATCTTTGCTATAAATCTTACCTATAAAGAAAATGGATTCAAGGATATCAATGGTAACATTCATGGATTGGAAAGCTCAGTGCTCTGGAATAATGGGAATACGACTAAGATAGTGGATGTGTTTTTTACTGTGGATAAAAACATACCGATGGAATCACTAAATTCAAATGTTGACATAATAGGTATAAATGATACTTTTAGCGAGATTATATTATGAGTCATTTTTTTGTAAAAAATAAGAAATATTTTCTCTACTCAATGTTCTTTTTTTCTTTTATTGTTCAGAGTTCAGACATGAACATACAAGATACCCCATCGATTGTCTTCAATCATTCAGATGATTTTTTATCAGAATTCTCTATTCCAATGCCTAAAAATGAAGATGAATATCATGCATTAGTAAAGAAAGCAAATAGTGGTAATGTAGATGCAAACTGGATGCTTGCTGTAATACAACAAACAGAAGGTTATCGTCAAGAAGCCAGTGAAAAATATAAGTTATCTATATCAAGAAATGATAAATATAAGTTAAGATCTATGGTTAATTTGGGATTTATTTTAGAGGATGAAAATAAATACTCAGATGCGAGAGCACTTTTCGAATTGGCTGGAAAAAGTGGATATTTTGAGGGCTATCGCACTATTGGAACAAATTATTTAAATGGGATTGGTGTAAATCAAGATTTTAATAAGGCAAAAGAGTATTTTAATAAAGGAAGTCAAATTGGGTGTCATGAATGCACATTTCTTATTAATAATTGGAGTGATGTTATTAAATTGAAAAAATCAGAATAGTAAATTTATATTTTGGGATAACCTGCTAGTACTTAAGTGAGATCTTTTCAGGAAGAAAAATTTGGGAAGGCAGAATTCTTAATATGGCGGCAGGTTCCGTTTGATGAACGAGACTTCATTAAAACAAATAATTGGATAAAAATCAGTGCCTTGCCAACAATTTGAGCGGGCAATTTGCCCGCTCTTGTCAAACTTAATACAGCCAGTCGCGTCCCATCCGGTCAGCAGCCATAATAGCGGCGTACACTTTTTCCGGTGTCACTTCAAAAGGCATGTTGTGAATGGTTTCGTCCTCGGCACAACTTGCTTTTGCCACTGCCATCACTTTTTCTTTCAGTTTTTCACCATCTTTTACTCCAAGTTGATCCAGAGTAACCGGTAGTCCCATCTGTACACAGAAATCAAGGAAAGTGTCCAATTCTTCATTTGGGCTATTTTCCAGTATTAGTTGAACTAATACCCCGAAGGCGACTTTTTCGCCGTGGTACATGTGGTGGCATTCTTCCAATACGGTAAAGCCATTGTGTACGGAATGAGCGGCGGCTACACCCGTATTTTCAAAGCTCAGGCCGCTTAAGTAAGTAATAGCTTCGATGACATTTTCCACCGCAGGTGTACTGACGTCTGTTTCAACAGCCAATTTTGCTTTATAGCCTTCTTCTAACAAAGTTTCGTAACAGAGATGAGCGAGGGCTATTGTGGTACGGGATATCGCACCATCTGTCATTCGAGGTTTATGGCCGACTCCATAAATGCGGGTTTCGAAGTAAGTTGCCAGCGCATCGCCAATTCCGGCAATGAAAAAACGGGTTGGGGCTTTAGCGATAATGTTGGTATCGATTAGGACAATATCTGGGTTTGTTGGGAGAAACAGATAGTCTTCATATTTGCCATCATCGCTGTAAATAACAGAGAGAGCACTGGTTGGGGCGTTAGTGGAAGCGATAGTGGGAGCAATCAGAACCGGCAATCTGGATTCGTAAGCGACCGCTTTTGCGGTATCTTGTACTTTGCCGCCACCGATACCAATAACGGCTTGGCATTCATGTTGTTTAAGAATGTCAGACAGGCGTTTAATCTCATTCCAACTACATTCGCCGCCAAACACTTCAAAATGACGAGTGATTTCATGCTGTTCCAGGCTGCTATGAACAGTATCTCCCACCAATTTCATCGCGGAGTTACCGATGATAACCAAAACGTGGTCGGCGATAGTTTTTGTGTATTTACCAATATGGAGCAGGGCATCAGGTCCCTGAATATATTTGGATGGGGATTGAATAATTTTCAGCATAAGAATATTCCTTTTGTGGAAACTCAATGTCTGTTTGTCGCATCAATTTTCCTAATGAACAAGGAGCAAAATGTGACAGACTGGTAAACTATCTTCGGATGAAAAAAGTACTTAAATTACTTCACAGACTAACACCATCTATAAAAATTAATGGTTGGTTATGGATAAATAAAGTTGTTATGCCCATTTTGTCGTGGGAAATGTGTGTTTTTTTGATCTATACCCGGATCTCTGTACTGGAACAGGCCCTTTTTCTTCATAGCTGCGTTTGGGGAAGCTAGTGGGTTGGACAGGTAAAAAGCGGACAGAGTGGCAGGTATTGCTTTACCGATCTCTTAATCAGGCGATCTGATTAAGAGACAGCTATCGGTTGGGTGTATAAAAATCAGCGAACTTGAATGTGGCTATTATTAATTTGATAGTTAAAGAAGTACTTGAGAATCAGGTTCAACAAAATGCCGTAAGCTGGCAAGAAAAAGATTAAATAAATTAATAGCTTAAAGCAGTAATCGACTAACCCAATCTCGATCCAGTTAGCGGCCATGAAAGCATCGGTACTGCGATAGAAAGCGATAGAGAAAAAGGCTAGGGTATCAAGTAAGTTGCCGAAGAACATCGCCGCTGCGGGAGCGACCCACCAATTGCGTCTCCGGCGCAGACGATTGAAGACGTATACATCCAATATCTGCCCAAGGAAGTAAGCCATAAAGCTGGCGCAGGCAATACGGGCAACAAAGAGATTGAATTCAAGTAGCGCGGTAAACTCTTGCCACTCTCCTTGGAAAAATAGGGCAGAAATTATATAAGAGATCAGCAATGCGGGGATCATAACGGTGGTAATGATCCGCCTTGCCAGTGGTGCGCCGTAGATACGAACCGTCAAATCTGTTGCAAGGAAAATAAATGGAAAAGTAAAGGCTCCCCAAGTGGTATGAAAACCGAAAATAGAGACGGGTAGCTGCACCAGATAATTACTGGAAATAATAATCAGAATGTGGAATAACGAAAGCCAAATTAAAGCGATAGCACGCTGTTGTGTAATCGTAGTTGATAAAAACATATTGTACCTTTTTTGAAATATGGGGTGAGGGAACCCAATGAAAGATCTGCCGTTTTAACTGACGGCACCTCACATGATATGTCGGTTGTGCACGAATTCAAAATGCCGGTATGTAAAGTTAATTTTTGCTGGCTTTTTTATAATATAATTCGGTCTAATAGACTGACTGAAATTGTAGAGATAAGTTATGCCCGATGTGTTTACTCATCCAGACCAGACCCTTGATACACAAGGGCTTCGCTGTCCTGAACCAGTAATGATGGTGCGGAAAACTGTGCGTCATATGGAAGCAGGGCAGATGTTATTAATTCTTGCTGATGATCCGGCAACTACGCGTGATATTCCCAGTTTCTGCCATTTTATGGAGCATCAACTGATTGCGCAAGAAACGGAACAAATGCCTTACCGCTATCTGGTTCGGAAAAAAGAGAGTCAACTCTGAATTGAATATAACAGCCAAGTTGAGAAATGAACGCTTTTACTTTTTACCATGCCTTCGAACGTCAATGAGTTTTCACCACTGAATTTATCTTGCTATAGCACAGGATATGAGCTGGAAATAAGACTCATATCCTTAATATACCCGTTATCTTTCAAGCTGCCTCTTTGTTGGCTGCACTCACTCACCCCGGTCACATAGTTCGCTATGCTCCCGGGGATTCGCTCCCTTGCCGTCGCGATGCATCTTGAAATCCATAGGGTATAGCTAGGCAATTTTCGTTATTTCAGCTTAATCCTCAATAACCTTACCGCGTTTGCCGTCACAAGAGCGGTTGCGCCAGAATCCGCCAGTACTGCCATCCACAAGCCTGTAATACCCAATAGGCTAGTGATAAGGAAGATCCCTTTTAGCCCCAAGGCAATAGCAATGTTTTGACGGATATTATTGTGCGTTGCGCGGGAAAGGGTGATGATTTCCGACAAACCTGTCAGACGGTTGTGAGTCAATGCTGCATCTGCGGTTTCCAGAGCGACATCGGTACCGCTTCCCATCGCTACACCGATACTGGAAGCTTTCATTGCGGGTGCGTCATTGATGCCGTCACCGACCATCATTGTGCTGTGATCTTTATTCAATGCAATGACCGCTTTGACTTTATCTTCTGGCATTAACCCGGCGCGGAAATCTATCCCTAACTGACCGGCAATTGCAGTTGCTGCACGTGGGTTATCCCCTGTCAACATCACCGATTTAATACCTTGATCTTTCAGTAAACGGATAGCATCAATTGCATCTTGACGTAACGTATCTTGCATCGCGATAAGGCCAGTAAATTGTTCATCATGCATCACGGCAACAACGGTTTTACCGCAATCTTCTAACTGAACAATTTTTTGTTTCCAATGCTCAGATAACGTGTTTGCTGGCAGTTTTCCGGGCGCACTGACGAGAATACGTTTACCGTCCAACTGACCTTCAACACCAACACCCGCCAGCGCTTTACGGTGTTCAGCTTCGGTAATACTAACGTTTTTACTTTCTGCATATTGCAAAATGGCTTTAGCCAGTGGGTGGTGGGAGCCGCTTTCTACTGCGGAAGCCAAAGTTAATAACTGGGATTCGCTGATGTTTTCTGCTGGTTGTATATCTGTGACTTGTGGTTTACCGGCGGTCAGCGTACCGGTTTTATCAAAAGCGATAGTGGTGATTAGTCCCAGTTGTTCCAGTGCCGCACCACCTTTAATCAAGGCACCTCGGCGGGTTGCTGCTGCAAGGGCAGAGGTAATTGCGGCGGGTGTGGAAATCACTAAAGCACAAGGGCAACCGATCAGTAGCAAAGTAAGACCACGGTAGATCCATGTGTCCCAAGGTTGGCTGAATACAGTAGGTGGAATGATGATAACCAACGCAGAAAACAGCATAATCAGCGGAGTGTAAATCCGGCTAAAACGGTCAATGAAACGCTCAATCGGTGCGCGGCGTTCTTCGGCTTCTTCAATCAGTTGCAGAATACGGTCAATGGCATTGTTGCCCTGTTCGGACAGCACTTTCATTTGGACTGCACGATCCACGGATAAACAACCTGCCGGAACTTTTTCTCCTTGCATTCGTTCAACCGGAATAGATTCGCCTGTCAGTGCACTTTCATCAAAGCTAGCGAATGAATTGAGTAATTCGGCATCAGTGGGTAAACGTCCGCCTGGAGCAATCTCGATGATATCGCCAGGGCGAAGGTCTGAAACTGGGACAGTTCTTTTTTCACCATTTTTTATCAGTAGAGCCTCTTCCGGCACCAGTGCCATCAATGCGCTAACCCCTCGACGAGCACGGCCGGCAGCATAAGCTTCCAGCATTTCACCCAGCATAAACAGCAGTAGTACCATTGCTGCTTCAGCGGTGGCGTCAATAAACAGTGCGCCAATGGCGGCAACACTCATCAATGTTTCAATGGCGAATGGCGTGCCTGATCGTATGAGCTGCCAGGCTTTGGTGACAATAGGTACCAATCCAATCACGGTGGTGATGATAAAGGCAATACGGCCAAATGAGGGATTGATGTGAGAGATTCCCCAACTTATCAGCATCATCAGTGAAAGAGTGATGATTGGGGCAAATTCTTTCCAGCGGCTGCTTTTTTCTGCTTTCTGACTTGAATCGGAATTGCGTAGAGTAAATCCAGCCTGATTAACGGCTTGAATAACGGCTGAACGTATATCGGTATCCGCATCCACAACTAGTTTTTCTGTTGCGAATAGAACCTTGGCTTGTTTCACTTCTGGAATTTTGCTAACCGCGGTTTCAATTTTACGGGCACAACTTGGACAATCCATACCATTAACCACCCAACTGAAACGTTGGTTTGCCAAAAGCGCAGGTGCTTGTGTCTCTTGTGTATCATGGGAAGGGTGATGCTTATGTGAGCAAGCCTTACCATGTTCATGTTCATGATGATGTAAATGTTCACTAACTTGTTTAGCCTGATCTGAACAAGTAGTCGTCGCGCAACAGCTTCCATGCTGGTGGTTATGTTGATGAGCACTATTTTTGTTTGAATTTGAGTACATGGACTCCCCCTGAATAGAGTTAACTCAAAGATAATGATTAAACTCTACACTTTGGAGCCTACTCCAGAGTCAATAAAAAGAAAAAATAAAGTTGTCAAATTGTACGACTGAGTGCTGATATCTATTTTCAACTTAATCTTTTTATTAAAGATAAATAGAACGAATAATCAGAAAATGGCCGATAAAATAACAGGTTGCTACAATCGCCTTAGAAGATTTGAACTGGAAACGGTAATGGTTAATCAACCAGACACTATGTGACAGTAACAACAAGATAGTGCCTGCTAACAGGGAGAAACCATACGCTGTATTAAGGGAGAAATATTGTTCACCTGCCATCCACACCATTATCAGGAGCATGACAATTGAGGCAACGACTAGCCAGCGCATTTCCTCCAGTTTATTCCAAATAACCAGCAGAATAACGGAGCCCAGAACCAGTAAAATTAATGGCAGCGGGAAGAAGAAACTGAAATTCATCTGCATTACAAAGCTTATCGTGTAGAGCAGATAACAGAGGAATAATGTGCTTAGGGAGAGTAGTGAATACTTACTGGGGAGCATGCGCAGAGCATCTGATATTAAAGCAGTGAATAACCCAAGACAGATTAAATAACCTGAAATATGCAGCTCAGGCGCTTGCCATGCCCACAATAACAACAATAGCAGAGTGACTGGCCTGAATAGCCATCTTTGCCAGTTTGGACCACGGTAAGCTGCATCAACATACAACCAACCAGAAAGAAATACTGCAATAAATGGCCAGCTCATCTTTGTTCCTTAAATAAGTAATGGATAAGGGTTCTACTCTTTTACTATCAAAATATAGACTTAAATAATAGAGATTGGTTTAAGTATCTGTGCGGAAATAGGCAATAAATTAAGAAATGATTTATCTGTTCAGCAAAGAAAGCAGGCAATAAGTTGTGTTGAGACAGAATTCTGAACGCCCTCCTCATAACCGGAAAGAGGAATGAAATGAATCATTCCTCACATAATTGTATATCCTATGGATTTCAAGATGCATCGCGACGGCCAAGGAGTGAATCCCCGGGAGCATAGGTAACTATGTGACCGGGGTGAGCGAGTGCAGCCAACAAAGAGGCAACTTGAAAGATGACGGGTATATATACTTTCCGGGTGTTGGGGCGTGTGTCTACTATTTGAGGTGATGGCTTTTCTCTTTCCGTTGTTTTTTCTGCATTGACAGTAGTTCAAAAACACCAAAAAAGAAGATCTTGGTTTGCATCAGGCTAGAGAGTTTTTGGTCTTTGGGCTGACTGGTTTTCAGAAGCAGCATTTGAAATGCATGCATGACCACCATGAAAATCATGGCGACATCCATAAAATACTTCAATGGTTTTGGAAATGGATGGATCAGGTTAAAGATCAGAAATCCCCAAACGCAGATCATTAACAGTTTGCCCAATTGAATAAACATCAGTGTATACTCCAAAGTAAGCGTTATGCAGGTAAGTAACGGATATAGAGCCGGTATGCGACTTGTCCGGCGACTTTTTCACGATGAAGTTGCCAGTTAACAGGCACATCAATCGCCATTGATTCAGATTCAGCCTCAACATAAATCCAGCTTTCATCTGCCAGCCAATTTTGCTCTTCCAACAATTTTATAGTTTCGCTAAGCATTCCTTTACGAAAAGGAGGATCAAGGAAAACGACATCGTAGGGTTTTCCTGATTGGGATAAATAGGTTAATGCACTGTCGTTAATGACCTCGGCGTTTTGGGTACTGAGCAGATCCAAATTCGCGGAAAGCTGTTTGGCTATATTACGTTCATATTCAATTAGGGTAACTTGGGCTGCATAACGAGAAAGCGCTTCTAATCCAAGTGCTCCGCTTCCTGCATAGCAATCCAAGCAGTGTGCTTCCTGAATAACTGGGGCTAGCCAGTTAAATAGCGTCTCTCTGACACGATCTGTCGTTGGACGTAATCCAGGGCTATCCGGTACAGGTAATTTTCGGCCTCGCCATTTTCCGCCAATAATGCGGATTTGTCCCATCGATTGCCGTTGTGATTTCTTTGCCATAATTTGCGTAACAGTTGTTAAGACTTACAGGCATTAATTTACCATGAAATTCATGATTGATATGTGTTGAGCTATTACGAAAATGTTAGACTGTTTCTAATTTCGTTATTATTCCTTGTTGTAACGCCATGATTTAACCTTGAGGAGAGCAGTGGCTAATGGCAAAAGAGAAAAAAAGAGGCTTTTTCTCCTGGTTCGGGCGTGGCCGTCAGGAAGAGCAGCAAAAAGAAGAACAATTGGCGGCGGAGCAGGCGGAACAGCAACGTCTTGCCGAGGAAGCTGCAAGGTTGGCGGCGGAGCAGGCGGAACAACAGCGTCTTGCCGAGGAAGCCGCAAGATTGGCGGCGGAGCAGGCGGAACAACAGCGTCTTGCCGAGGAAGCCGCAAGGTTGGCGGCAGAGCAGGTACAAACTGAACAGACAGAGCTAGTTATATCAAAAGAGCAAGAGCGTCCGACTAAAGAGGGCTTTTTCTCTCGCCTGAAACGCAGTTTGGTTAAAACTCGTCAGAATTTAGGGTCCGGTTTTCTTAGTCTATTCAGTGGCAAAAAGATCGATGATGACCTATTTGATGAATTGGAAGAGCAGTTATTGATTGCTGATGTTGGTGTCGATACTACCCGTAAAATCATTAGCAGTTTGACAACACATGCCAGCCGTAAAGAGCTAAAAGACGCAGAAGCGTTGTATGCCAAACTGAAAGAAGAGATGTCTGGTATTCTGACTAAAGTGAATAAACCCTTGGACATTGAAGGAAAAACGCCGTACGTCATTCTGATGGTTGGTGTTAATGGTGTTGGAAAAACCACGACAATTGGTAAATTGGCGCGTCAATTTCAGGCACAAGGTAAATCTGTCATGCTGGCAGCCGGAGATACTTTCCGTGCAGCCGCCGTTGAACAGTTACAGGTGTGGGGGGAACGTAACCATATTCCGGTAGTGGCGCAACATACTGGCGCTGATCCCGCTTCTGTGATTTTCGATGCTATTCAGTCAGCTAAAGCCAAAGGTGTCGATGTCCTGATTGCAGATACCGCAGGTCGTTTGCAAAATAAATCTCATCTGATGGAAGAATTGAAGAAGATTGTCCGAGTGATGAAAAAACTGGACGAAAATGCTCCACATGAAATTATGCTGACATTGGATGCCAGTACCGGTCAGAATGCGATAAATCAGGCTAAACTATTCCATGAAGCTGTTGGGTTGACAGGCATCTCATTGACAAAACTGGATGGTACTGCCAAAGGTGGAGTAATTTTCGCCATTGCTGATCAGTTTGAAATTCCTATTCGTTATATTGGGGTTGGTGAAGGAATTGAAGATCTACGGCCATTTAAGGCAGACGACTTTATAGAGGCACTTTTTGCCCGAGAGGATTAATTACCTATGATTCGCTTTGAACAGGTCAGTAAAGCTTATCTGGGGGGACGGCAAGCCCTGCAAGGGGTGGATTTTCATTTGCGCCCTGCGGAAATGGCATTTCTAATCGGTCACTCAGGGGCAGGTAAAAGTACCTTGCTGAAACTTATCTGTGGCATTGAGCGGCCTAGTGCCGGACATATCTGGTTTGCCGGTCATGATATCAGCCGGTTAAAAAGCCGTGAGGTACCTTTTCTACGTCGTCAAATTGGTATGATTTTCCAAGATCATCATCTGCTGTTGGGGCGGACGGTATACGATAATGTGGCAATGCCACTGATTATTTCAGGTGCAAGTTCTGAAGATATCCGTCGTCGGACTTCCGCTGCTTTGGATAAGGTTGGTCTGCTGGACAAAGCGAAAAATTTCCCAATTCAACTTTCAGGGGGAGAACAACAACGAGTTGGCATTGCTCGTGCGGTTGTGAATAAGCCGACTGTTTTGTTGGCGGATGAACCTACCGGTAATCTGGATGGTGAGTTGTCAGAGGGTATTTTACGACTGTTTGAAGAATTTAATCGGGTTGGGGTGACAGTGCTGATAGCGACCCATGATATGGCACTGATTGAAAGACGGAAATATCGTATTCTGACTCTGAGCCAAGGCCGTATGGCGGGAGAGCATCATGGTTAAAAATGTGCGTAAGGCAGCGGGGAAAGTAACAAGATCGAAAAGTAAAGTTTTACAAGGAGGATGGCGTGAGCAGTGGCGCTATGCTTGGATGAATACGTTGACAGATATGTCGCGTCAGCCGTTGGCAACTTTGTTGACCGTGATGGTGATTGCTATCTCCCTGACATTACCAAGTGTTTGTTACATTGTGTGGAAGAATGTCAGCCAGGCTGCGGAGACATGGTATCCCTCCCCTCAACTGACGGTATATCTCGATAAATCACTGGATGATAGCAGTGCTCAGAAATTAATAAGTGAGCTGAAAGCACTTGATGGTGTGGATAATGTCAACTATCTCTCACGTCAGGAAGCAATGACAGAATTCCGCGCCTGGTCTGGCTTTGGTAGCGCACTGGATATGCTGGAAGAGAATCCGTTGCCCGCGGTGGCTATTATCACACCGAAAATCGATTTTCAGAGTTCACAGACGCTGACCACGCTGCGTGATAGAGTTTCTCAGGTTAAAGGTATTGAAGAAGTTCGGATGGATGATAGCTGGTTTGCTCGTCTGGCGGCGCTGACAGGTCTTATCGGTCAGATTGTGACAGTAATCGGTATTCTGATGATCGTTGCGCTGTTTTTGGTCATCGGTAATAGTGTGCGTCTCAGCATCTTCAGTCATCGTGATACGATTAACGTGATGAAGCTTATTGGTGCAACGGATGGCTTTATTTTGCGCCCGTTCCTCAATGGTGGTGCTTTGTTAGGGGCTTTGGGGGCAATTTTATCGTTAATTTTGTCTGCGCTGTTGGTGTGGAAACTTTCTGATGTTGTCACACAGGTTGCCAGTGTATTTGGCACGACATTTAATTTACATGGGCTTTCATGGGATGAGTCCCTGCTGCTAGTTTTGCTCTCCGCAATGATTGGTTGGGTCGCTGCTTGGTTGGCGACAACTCAGCATTTGCGTCATTTTACGCCAGAATAAAACGGTAATTTTCGATTTTCTTCTGTGTAGAATTAATTAAAAAGGTGCTTGTACTCTCCCGGTGAACCTGGCGGGCGCTTTTGTGAAATGGGATTAATATTTGTCGGGGATAGTACAAATAAAGGTAGTTGCATAAATATAAAACTATCTGTTATTTTTTGTTCTGTGGACCCATTATCGGGATGGTCGGTACTGAAATTATTACTCTTCCACGGATCTGTAACTTGAATATGCACATTCTGGTGATAGACTGTACCGCTGTATGTTGAACGTAGGTTCTCATATACACTGATGTAATCTAATCCATACTAACGATTTGAGCCTTATTTGAGAGGATTTGAATGGCCAAAGAAATGCAAACCTTAGCGTTAGTTCCTCAAGGAAGTTTAGAGGGCTATATCCGTGCCTCTAATATTTATCCAATGCTGACAGCAGAGGAAGAGAAGGAACTGGCTGAAAGGCTGCATTACCAGGGAGATCTGGATGCAGCTAAGAAGCTGATTCTGTCTCATCTGCGCTTCGTTGTTCATGTCGCTCGTAGCTATGCTGGTTATGGGCTACCTCAGGCGGATTTAATTCAGGAAGGGAATATTGGCCTGATGAAAGCAGTACGTCGTTTTAACCCGGAAGTAGGGGTGCGTCTGGTTTCTTTTGCCGTCCACTGGATTAAAGCTGAAATCCATGAATATGTACTGCGTAACTGGCGTATTGTTAAAGTTGCAACAACTAAAGCACAGCGTAAGCTGTTCTTTAACCTGCGTAAAACTAAACAGCGCTTAGGGTGGTTCAATCAGGACGAAGTAGAAATGGTCGCCAAAGAACTTGGTGTGACCAGTAAAGATGTGCGTGAGATGGAATCTCGTATGTCAGCGCAGGATATGGCGTTTGATATGTCTGCCGATGATGATAGTCAGGAAGGTCAACCGGTTGCGCCAGTGCTGTATCTTCAGGATAAAGCATCTGATTTTGCAGACGGCATTGAAGAGGACAATTGGGAAAACCATGCGGCTGATAAATTATCGGTAGCGATGGAAAGTTTAGACGAGCGCAGTCAGGATATTATCCGTTGCCGCTGGTTAGATGATGACAATAAATCTACCCTGCAAGAACTGGCGGATAAGTATGGTGTTTCTGCGGAGCGTGTACGTCAGCTTGAAAAAAATGCCATGAAAAAATTGCGTGTAGCCATTGAGGCATAAATAGAGTGATTTTGCGTTAATGCATTCGCAATGAATAAATTAAAAAGGCGATAATGGTTTATCGCCTTTTTTGTTTTATTTTTCATTGTTGTCATCTAATCCTATGAAAATTGTTATTGCGCCTGACTCATTTAAAGAAAGTCTCAGTGCCTTACAGGCCGCTGAAGCGATAGAGCAAGGATTTCGGGAAATCTATCCACAAGCAGAATACATTAAATTGCCGATGGCTGATGGCGGTGAAGGTACGGTTGAATCGATGGTTGCAGCCACCAATGGGAGAGTTGTACACCTGTCGGTTACTGGTCCGTTAAATCAGCCGGTGGATAGCTTTTTCGGCGTGCTAGGTGATGGAGAAACCGCTGTTATTGAAATCGCGGCGGCTTCTGGCTTACATCTGGTGCCGATGGAAAAGCGTAATCCGCTGATAACCACGACTTATGGTACCGGCGAGCTGATGTTGGCTGCTTTGGATCAAGGTGTCAGAAAGATAATTTTAGGCATTGGTGGTAGCGCGACTAATGATGGCGGTGCCGGTATGATGCAGGCGTTGGGGGCTTGTTTGCTTGATTCTGATGGTAAAGCGTTGGAAGCTGGCGGGGCTGCGCTAAGTCGGCTCGCTAAAATCGATCTTTCTGGTTTGGACGTTCGTTTGAGTCGGACTGAAATTATCGTTGCCTGTGATGTGACTAACCCATTATGCGGCGAGTTTGGTGCATCTGCTATTTTCGGGCCACAGAAAGGAGCGACACCAGAGATGGTGAAAGAGTTGGATGCAGCCTTGCGCCATTATGGTGAGAAAATTGAGTTACTGACCGGCATTAAGGTCATTGACGTACCGGGTGCAGGAGCAGCAGGGGGAATGGGCGTTCCTTTACTTGGTTGGTTGGACGCTAAATTGCAACCGGGAATTGATATTGTTATCTCCACGCTGGAATTGGAAAAGGCAGTACAAGGCGCTGATCTGGTTATTACTGGTGAAGGCCGAATGGACAGCCAGACTATTTACGGTAAAACACCGATTGGTGTTGCTCGTATCGCCAAAAAGTATGCTATTTCAACCATTGCATTAGTTGGCAGTATAAGTCAGAACTATAGCATCGTTCATGAGCACGGATTGGATGCCGTTTTCTCAATTATGCCCGGCGTTTGTTCTCTTTCTGACGCTCTTGCTTGCGGGCATGAGAATTTGAGGGTGACTGCCCGCAATGTGGCTGCGGTCTGGAAAATGGGTCAGCTAGAATAAGAATTTGATTTGGGATCGTAGTAAAAACCACAGGCACTCATAAAACCTTTTAATGCTGGTTCGTTAGCATCGGAGAACCCTTCAAGGCTTAACTTCCACTGGTTAATGGTGGGATGCTGAGCTTTTATTTCATTTATCAGATATAAACCCACTCCCCGGCGGCGTGTTATTTCACGGACACATAAATCTTTAAGCAGGCCGGATTGATCACTGAAAGTCACTTTTACTGCGGCCAGTAATCTATCATTAAAACGAGCAGCGAACAGTTTATTTCCGTTTTTTAGATGGATTTGCCACTGTTCAGGTATTTGCTGAGGCCAGATTTTTTTCAGATCAATCATATCTTGTGCGGACAAAACAGTAAGTTGTTCAATAGTTAGCTTCATGGTTTTTCCATATCAATTTTAGTTGCATAGATCGATAGAGTGGAGTGTCGCGTAACCGCTTTTATACGTTACTGGAAAAATGTTTTTAACATGATCGATATTTCGAGTTAAAGATTGCTTTACTAATATTTAACCAGAATATCACACTATGTTTTGTCTAAATTCCAATCAACTTTGGCGGTATTTTATGCTGTAATTAATGCTTTTATCTACCTTGTTAATTTGATTTTAAGCATGAAATGCTATTTTAATAGCATGAAAAATAAAATCTTATTCATAAAAATTACTTTATCTAATCAGCGATCACAAAAGATCACGGTTATCCCATTAGATAATCGGAGATCTAAAAGGTAAACACAATAAATTAGACCAATAACGACACGGGGATAAATAAAATGAAAGTCATAACAGGTAAAAACCTATTAGCCGGCTGTATTGTCATGATGATGAGTTACTCACTGTGGGCACAAGAGATCAACGTGGCGATTGTGGGGGCAATGTCTGGTCCAGTTGCGCAATATGGTGATATGGAATTTACTGGCGCACGTCAGGCGATTGCAGATATCAATGCTAATGGTGGTATTAATGGTAATAAGCTGGTGGGGGTTGAATATGATGATGCGTGTGACCCGAAACAGGCTGTCGCTGTCGCGAATAAAGTGATTAATGACAACATTCGCTATGTTATCGGCCATTTATGCTCTTCCTCTACTCAACCGGCATCTGACATCTATGAAGATGAAGGTGTCATTATGATTACACCAGCAGCAACCAATGCCGATCTGACAACTCGTGGTTACCAAATGATTATGCGTACTACCGGGCTGGATTCTGATCAGGGACCAACGGCAGCGAAATATATTGCTGAAAAGATTAAACCTCAGCGTATAGCTATTGTTCATGATAAACAGCAATACGGTGAAGGGTTGGCTCGATCTGTTCTCGATAAATTGAAAAAAGCGGGAGCCAATATTGTCTTGTTTGAAGGCGTTACTGCTGGTGACAAAGACTTTTCGGCTCTGGTTGCCCGCCTGAAAAAAGAGAATGTGGATTTTGTCTATTTTGGTGGCTACTACCCTGAAATGGGGCAAATTCTGCGTCAAGCTAAACAGGCTGGTCTGAATATTCGTTTTATGGGACCGGAAGGTGTAGGTAACTCCTCGCTATCTAATATCGCCGGAGTTGCTTCTGAAGGAATGTTAGTCACCCTCCCTAAGCGTTACGATCAGGTACCGGTGAACAAAGCTATTGTTGAGGCGATCAAAGGTAAGAAAGGTGATCCGACAGGTCCGTTCGTCTGGACAACCTATGCTGCTCTGCAATCTCTGGCTGCGGCAATGAACCGTACCGGTAGTATGGAACCGATTGATTTGGTGAAAGACCTGAAAGCGAATCCAGTAGATACCGTAATGGGAACACTAAGCTGGAATGCCGTTGGCGATCTAAAAGGGTTCGAATTTGGTATTTTTGAATGGCATGCAGATGGTTCTTCTACTTCTGTGAAGTAAAGTCATCAGAACAGTCGTCAGCTTCTGTTTGTCAGGAGCTGTTATTCCAGAGGTACAAGGTATGTCAGAGCAATTTCTCTATTTTTTACAACAGATGTTAAATGGAGTGACTCTGGGTAGTACTTATGCATTGATTGCCATTGGTTATACGATGGTTTATGGCATTATCGGGATGATTAACTTCGCTCATGGTGAAGTTTACATGATTGGTAGCTATGTCTCCTTTATTGTGATTGCGGCTCTGATCATGATGGGCGTTGATTTGGGCTGGTTGCTGATTACTGCGGCTTTTTTAACATCAATTGTCATTGCTGCTGCTTATGGTTGGAGTATTGAGCGAGTGGCTTACAGGCCAGTTCGTCATTCCAAACGCTTGATTGCGCTGATTTCGGCGATTGGGATGTCTATTTTCTTGCAAAACTATGTCAGTCTGTCACAAAGTTCTCGCGATCTGGCATTGCCTAGCCTGATTACCGGGCAGTGGGTATTAGGCGAAAGTGATGGATTTTCTGCCAGTATTAGCGCAATGCAACTGACCATCTGGATAGTGACATTTCTTACCATGCTGATATTGACAGTATTCATTCGCTACTCCCGTATGGGACGTGCCTGCCGTGCTTGTGCGGAAGATCTGAAAATGGCCAGTTTGTTGGGGATCAATACTAACCGAATGATTTCCTTAACTTTTGTTATCGGTGCAGTTATGGCTGCAATAGCCGGTGTTTTGTTGGGGCAGTTCTACGGTGTAATAAATCCGTATATCGGTTTTATGGCAGGCATGAAAGCTTTCACCGCAGCAGTATTGGGAGGAATTGGCAGTATTCCAGGGGCGATGATTGGTGGCTTGATTTTGGGAATTTCTGAAGCCTTAACTTCTGCTTACTTGAGCACAGAATATAAAGATGCCGTTTCTTTTGCTCTGCTCATTGTTGTGCTGTTGTTTATGCCGACTGGAATCTTAGGCCGTCCAGAGGTAGAAAAGGTATGAAACATGCTAATTGGGTGAATGCCATTATCGCCTCAGTCGCTTTATTTGTGTTGTCTGCCTTTATGATGGGGATGCAGTTGTCGCTGGAGGGTACGAAGTTGGTCGTCCATCGTGCCGATGAAGTGCGATGGTTATGGATTGGTATTGGCTGTGCGGTTGTTTTTCTGTTCCAGCTATTGCGTCCGGTTGTTCAGCAGATAATGAAGAAAGTACCGATTAAAAGCTGGTCGTTGCCGGATTTCGATGGCTCAACCAAAGGACAAAAGTTACTGGCAATATTGGTCATTATTACTGCAATTTTCTGGCCGTTTATTGTCTCCCGTGGTAGTGTTGATATTGCTACACTGACGTTAATTTATGTCATGCTAGGGTTGGGTTTGAATGTCGTGGTTGGTTTGTCGGGGTTGCTGGTGCTTGGGTATGCAGGTTTTTATGCTATCGGTGCTTATACCTACGCTTTGCTAAGTCACTATTACGGATTAGGGTTTTGGCAGAGTTTGCCGCTGGCGGGGTTAACGGCTGCTTTATCGGGGTTGTTGTTGGGCTTTCCGGTATTGCGATTGCGAGGTGACTATCTGGCAATTGTTACGCTTGGTTTTGGTGAAATTGTTCGCATTCTACTGTTGAATAATACTGAAATAACCGGTGGCCCGAATGGTATCAGCCAGATCCCAAAACCGACTTTCTTCGGGCTGGAATTTAACCGAAGTGTGAAAGAGGGTGGTTGGGATACTTTCCACAATTTCTTTGGCTTGAAATACGATCCCAGTGATCGGGTCATCTTCCTTTATCTGGTGGCGTTACTGTTGGTAATACTGACAGTATTTATTATTAATCGACTACTGCGTATGCCATTAGGTCGCGCATGGGAAGCGCTGCGTGAAGATGAGATTGCTTGCCGCTCTCTTGGTCTGAGTCCAACCCGTATTAAACTGGCTGCGTTTACTATCAGTGCGGCATTTGCCGGTTTTGCGGGTACTTTATTTGCTGCCCGGCAGGGTTTCGTCAGCCCAGAGTCCTTCACTTTTTCTGAATCTGCTTTTGTGCTGGCGATTGTGGTACTCGGAGGGATGGGCTCACAGACTGCGGTGATTCTAGCCGCCATTTTGTTGGTGGTTTCCCGTGAGATGATGCGTGATCTGAATGCCTATAGTATGTTGCTGCTAGGGGCAATGATGGTATTGATGATGGTTTGGCGTCCGCAAGGGTTGCTACCGACAAAACGCCGTCATGTCAAATTGGAACGACAGGTACAGGGAGGAAAGCAAGCATGAGTACAACACCATTATTGCAAGTTTCCGATCTGACCATGCGCTTCGGTGGCTTGCTGGCGGTTAATAACGTTGCCCTGAGGCTAAATCAGGGTGAAATTGTTTCTCTTATTGGCCCTAATGGAGCAGGGAAAACCACGATCTTTAATTGTCTGACAGGATTTTACTGTCCGACAAGCGGTACGATAAAGCTGCGGGAAAAACATCTGGAAGGGTTATCTGGGCAGGCTATTGCTCGTATGGGTGTTATCAGAACATTCCAGCATGTGCGGTTATTCCGAGAGATGACGGTGATTGAGAATCTATTAGTGGCGCAGCATCAGCATCTTAAAAGGGGCCTTTTTGCCGGCCTTTTTAAAACGCCGGCATTCCGCCGGGCAGAATCTAAGGCCGTAGATTGGGCCATAACTTGGTTAGAACGGATTGGTTTATTACCACTGGCAAACAGACAGGCAGGTAATCTGGCATACGGTCAGCAACGGCGTTTGGAGATTGCTCGCTGCATGGTGGTTCGCCCGGAAATTTTGATGCTGGATGAACCTGCTGCGGGTCTGAATCCGAAAGAGACAGAAGAGCTTAATGCTTTAATTGCTGAACTAAGGGAACATCATCAAGTTTCTGTATTGCTGATTGAGCATGATATGAAATTGGTGATGGGAATTTCAGATCGTATCTATGTTGTTAATCAGGGAATGTCTTTGGCGCAAGGGAGGCCAGAAGAGATTCGTAACAACCCGGATGTTATCCGGGCATATCTGGGCGAGGTGTATTAATTATGTTGGAATTTAAGCGGGTATCCGCCCACTATGGGGAAGTTCAGGTGTTGCATCAGGTTAGCCTGAATATTCAGCAGGGAGAAATTGTCACTCTGATTGGTGCAAATGGCGCAGGAAAAACAACATTGCTCAGCACCTTATGTAGTGAACCCAGAGCAACTGAAGGTTCCATTATTTTTCGTGGTCAGGATATCACCCAATGGTCGACATCTCGTATTATGCGTGAGGACATCGCGATTGTTCCTGAAGGTCGCAGAGTGTTTGCTCGTATGACAGTGGAAGAGAATTTGGCAATGGGCGGCTTTTTTGCTGATAAGACTCAGTATCAGCGGCGCATTGAGCGGGTTTATGATTTATTTCCGCGTTTACAGGAAAGACGTAACCAGCGGGCTGGAACGATGTCCGGTGGTGAACAGCAAATGTTGGCAATTGGCCGCGCTTTAATGAGCCAGCCACAATTATTGTTGCTGGATGAGCCTTCATTGGGACTGGCACCGATAGTTATCATTCAGATTTTCGATACTATACAGCAGTTGAGGGAAGAGGGGATGACAATCTTTTTAGTTGAACAGAATGCAAATCAGGCATTGAAATTGGCTGACCGAGGATATGTATTGGAAAACGGTAAGATCGTACTAGAAGACAGCGGGTCTGCATTATTGGTTAATGAAGCTGTGAGAAATGCGTATTTGGGAGGATAGAGGCGTATTCTTTTTCACAGGAAGGGAATTAAGATGGTTGATTATCCTCGTAGTACTGGGAAGGTTGTTTTTCCCAAGGTGAGGATGCCATTAATAACGCTTTAAGTCTGGTATTATCTGGGGGCGCGGCAACGAGTGTGGTTTCAAATGCTTTGAAATCTGCCCTTATTTTTTTCTGTGTTTTTTCGTCATATTTTAAGCGATATATACCCAATGGATTTCAAGATGGATCGCGACGGCAAGGGAGCGAATCCCAGGGAGCATAGGTAACTATGTGACCGGGGTGAGTGAGTGCAGCCAACAAAGAGGCAACTTGAAAGATAACGGATATAGTTTATTGGTGGAGTAATGGAAGGTTAATTAATTGTATTCAGCATATTTGAATAGCTAAAATCTACAGTCAAAATTATTTTGTTATTATGAAGTTGATTTATTTATTATCATTTTAACATTGCGAGTGAATTTGTGAATTATTACAGTCACTGTATAAAGGTGAAATTGGAAAATAAAAATAGAATCATATAGTACTATAGCAACCAATATTCATATTATTAATCTCAGGTGAATAACGTAATGCCAATAATTCCCATTTTAATATTTTTGTATGTGTTGTTTATATCTCATATAATTTTATTAACTCTTAAATAATAGTGATTTCATTGAAGAGGGGCATTGACATGAACTTTATCTCTGCTATAGTTTTTATATTATTGTGATTTTTTTAGATATGTCTCATTAATAACTTACTTATAATATGGATATATTAATATTCTGATGAGTTATTGTGGTATGTAAAGTCCACGTAATATATTGGGGAATTAATTTTCAAAGGTAATATACCCTATGGATTTCAAGATGGATCGCGACGGCAAGGGAGTGAATCCCTGGGAGCATAGGTAACTATGTGACCGGGGGGAGCGAGTGCAGCCAACAAAGAGGCAATTTGAAAGATGACGGGTATAGTAGTTCTATGATAGTTAAAGAGTATCTTTAATTAAGTGGTAATGCTGTTTTTGAAAATATTTATATGCAAGTTGAGTATATTTTATTTAAATTTTAATGAGGAAAATAAATATGTCTAGAATAACCATTGTTATTGTCATTGGGCTCGCCTGGAACATCTCGATATAGGAAGTTTTATGTTGGTGAAAGCCACTATATTGCAGGGATATATTTGTCCAGTGATTACAACCCATTAGCTGGTCAGGCAGCAAATATTGCTGTATCTTATCAGTTGATAAATGATGATGAAAAATAATAGCTTTTAACAAGGTATATTTATGTACGTAGAATGTTATTAGCTATCTTCTTTATTTGATGCAATTGCCGACGTCTATGTTCATATGGTGGATAGTTCTTTTGATGAATAGCTATTTTGATGTTGGCAATTTTTGTATATTATCTCAATAACGACTTACCTCAATAACGACGTTCCCTATAAGCAGACATATATTCTCTTGGGGATCGATCGGTCATTTTCTTGAAAAAGATGGTGAAATCGCTACCACGCACAAGGGAAAGCGTTAGATTCTAAGTTATATTTTATCAATATAGCCTCATGCAATGGCTAAAGAGCATTGCAATGCTGTTATTCCAGTAGCATCAATCCTCTACCGGTGAATTTGGCAAAAAAGGCACTTTACCAAGAGGTACAGCGCCTTTTTTAATGAACTAACGGTTAATTAATTAGTTCATGCCATATTTTTTCAATTTCTTACGCAGTGTGCCACGGTTGATGCCCATCATCAGGGCAGCGCGCGTTTGGTTGCCACGGGTGTATTGCATCACCATGTCCAACAATGGCTGTTCCACTTCAGCCAATACCAACTCATACAGATCATTAACATCTTGACCGTTTAATTGAGCAAAATAGTTCTTCAGTGCTTGTTTAACTGAATCACGTAAAGGTTTTTGGGTTACCTGATCTTGTGAATTTACAGTAGCAACGGTTAGTACGTCAGAATTTACGCGTTGTTCGAACATAGTTCTGTCAGCTCTTTTCTTTATATTACGCAAAATTTTCGAAATATGCCCCCAACACCTCCAGCTGTTCGCTGGCATCCTCTATGGTGTTGAATGTGCGCCGGAACTGGTCATCAGGAGCATGTTCCCGGAGATACCAGGATACATGCTTACGTGCTATACGGGCTCCTTTGCTTGGACCATAAAAGTCGTGCAATTCCTGTATATGCTCGTTCATTAAATGCTGCACTTCGCCAATCGGCATCGGTGACAGCAGTTCTCCTGTTGCCAGATAGTGCTGGATTTCCCGGAAGATCCAGGGTCTTCCCTGAGCAGCGCGGCCTATCATCAGGGCATCAGCCCCGGTGTATTCAAGCACTGCTCTGGCCTTAAGCGGGTCAGTAATGTCACCATTGGCAATAACCGGGATGGCAACAGTCTGCTTAGCTGTCCGAATATTGTCGTACTCTGCCTCTCCGTTAAACAAACAGGCACGAGTCCTGCCGTGGATCGTCAGAGCTTGGATACCACAATGCTCGGCCAATTGGGCAATCTTTACACAGTTTCGTTCTTCTGGCGACCATCCAGTGCGGATTTTCAGCGTAACAGGAACATCTACTGCGTTTACAACGGCAGAAAGAATTTTTTCCACCAATTCAGGGTAACGTAGTAAAGCCGAACCTGCTAGCTTACGATTCACTTTCTTGGCTGGACACCCCATGTTGATATCAATGATCTGAGCACCATTAGCGACGTTGATCTTCGCTGCCGCTGCCATTTCATTGGGATCACTGCCAGCAATTTGCACGGAACGAATTCCCGGTTCGTCACTGTGAACCATACGTAGCCGGGATTTGTCTGTCTTCCAGACCTGTGGGTTGGAAGAAAGCATTTCCGATACTGTCATACCTGCACCCATTTTGTAACATAGTGACCGAAACGGGCGGTCAGTTATGCCAGCCATTGGGGCCGCAATAAGACAGTTTTTCAGCTGGTATTGTCCGATACGCATAGACGAAGAAAGAGTGGCCATACTGTGACTGCAAGGGCGCGTATATTACGCATTTTTCGCAAAATATGAAAGGCCAAACTTTGAGCAAATCGTCATTTGTCACAACTTTTTTCCAGCTTCTCTTCTGTGGTAAATATAATTATTCATAAATAACATGGTGTTATATGTTATTGGTAAAGTTTATCACTTAGGATTTTTCTACCAGCAAGTTTGCTGACAGCACGGATTATCATCAATAAGCGATCAAAATTTGCACTTGAAATTATAACAAAATAAAATAATTCTAATTTGTTGTTATTTTTACCCCAGATATCCGGCACCATTCTTCCTGTTCCGCAACAGGATCAATTACAAATTTATCTGTATAAGCCTGAATAACACTTTCTGCTTGGTTCGTTAAAATGCCCGATAGACCTAACAGGCCACCCGGTTTTGGTAATGCACCAATTACAGGGGCGAGTTCACGTAGAGGGCCTGCCAAAATATTAGCAATTACTACATCAGATTCAAGATCAGTTGGTGCATCTTTCGCCAAATATAGCGTTAAACGCTCCAGAACGCCATTACGTTCTGCGTTGTCTCGGCTGGCCTGAATAGCTTGTGGGTCGATATCTATGCCAATAGCGTGAGTTGCACCGAGCTTTAGCGCAGCAATTGCGAGTATGCCGGAGCCGCAACCAAAATCGATAACCGTTTTACCTTCCAGATTGAGTCTGTCTAGCCATTGCAGGCATAACGATGTAGTTGGGTGAGTACCTGTACCAAAAGCCAGTCCAGGATCTAGCATAACGTTGACAGCATCTGGATCAGGGACGTCGCGCCAGCTTGGACAGATCCATAAGCGGTTGCCAAAACGCATTGGGTGGAAGTTATCCATCCATTCACGTTCCCAGTCTTTGTCTTCCAACTGCTCAATTTTATGAATAAATCCTTCACCCAACTGAGGAACTTGTTCGAGTTGGCTGATAACTGCTTTCATATCCGTTTCAGCATCATAAAGCCCGATGACATCTGTATCTCCCCATAAACGAGTCTCGCCTGGTAAGGGTTCGAATACGGGATTATCGTGGCTATCTTGAAAGGTGACTGATACTGCTCCATTTTCCATTAGAGTATCTCCAAGGGATTCAGCGAGCTGTCCTGTAGTATTTAATCGAAGTTGTATCCAAGGCATAAAAAATTTTCCTTAATTGAAAAAATAGGGTAAAGAAACCGACTTAGTGTGGTCTGGCCGCTTTTAGCGGTAATCGCTGACTGATGGTATTGCCCATCCAGAAAGTTAGCAGGCTGAGTAGCAGCGATGGCACGATCGGATGGAAGCCCAATAGATGGATATTGAAACTCGCGAGCAGAGTGTAGCTTGTTGCCCCTGTAATCATCGAACTGACAGCGCCATAGGCATTGGCTTTTTCCCAATACAGGCCCAGTACTAATGGCCAGAGGAATACGGCCTGTAAGCCACCGAAGGCCAATAGATTCAGCCAGATAATCATCTCGGGTGGGTGCCAGGCGGCTAAAAGTAGCAACAAACCAAGAATCAGGGTAGAAAAACTGGAAATTCGGGCGAGTCTTTTTTCCTGTGCGATTTGTTGTGGAAACAGGTTTAGGTAGAGATCTTTGACGATTGTTGCAGAAGATTGCAGCAGTTGTGCATTAATTGTGGACATAATGGCGGCCATCGGTGCGGCTAGAAAAATTCCAGCAGCGAATGGTGGCAATACAGTGATCATCAATGTTGGGATCACCTGATCGGGAATGGTCAGATCAGGAATAATGGCTCGACCAATTGCGCCTGCTAGGTGCATACCAAACATGAGGATCGTCATGACGATGGTTCCGATGATGATCCCACGGTGAACAGCTTTGCTATCGCGGTAGGAGATGCAACGAACGGCAGTATGAGGTAATCCAATTACCCCAAAACAGACCAGTATCCAGAACGATGCCATGAAAGGTCCGCTAAGGATATGGCCTGCGCCTTGTGGGGAAACCAGCTCAGGATTAATTGTTCGTAATGTGGCGACCGCCTCTGACAGACCTCCTGCCTTATAGATAATCGCCACCAGCAGTAGAACAGTGCCTAGCAACATTACCAGCCCTTGTAGGGCATCATTGAGAACACTCGCTCTGAACCCCCCAAATGCGGTATAGAGAGCGATAGAGATACCGAAAATCATTAATCCAGTGCCATAAGGGATACCCGCAGCAGTTTCCAGCAGGCGTGCGCCGCCAATAAACTGAACGGTCATCGCGCCAATAAAAGCGACTAAAAGACTTAGGCTGGCAAACCAAACCAGAAAACGACTGCCATAACGGGCATATAACATGTCATTAAGGGTGACGGCATTATAGCGACGGGCAAGAATGGCAAATTTTTTACCTAACACACTCAGGGAAAGCCATATTGCTGGCAACTGAATCAGCGATAGTAATACCCATCCCAAACCATATTTATAGGCTGCTCCTGGCCCGCCGATGAATGAGCTGGCACTGATATAGGTGGCAGTAATGGTCATTGCCAATACAAAGCCGCCCATTGAACGGTTGCCAAGGAAATACTCAGTCAGGAAGGTGCCTTTCTGGTGGCGTCGATAAGCGTAAACTGACAGGAGAAATACCAATGCAAGATAGCCAAGCAGAGGTAAGATAACTTCACTTTGCATTCTCATCCTCCAGCGGGACTTCTTTGAAAATAAACTTCACCATTAACCAGCAGAGGATAATGAATACAACTGGTAGTAACAAACATGCCATTTCAAACCAGCGAGGTAAGCCGGTGACACCGGGAGCATCACTGGGTAAATAGGCTGTCAATAGCCAGCCAATAAGATAAGCAAGCGTTAGGAACACGGCCCAAAGTGCTTCTTTATGGGATTGAACAAATCGTCTGTCCATTCGTTCTTCCGGTAATAAAATAAGATGGGAAGGGAAGGATTGTACGGCAAGATGCGAATTCATTCAGGAAATATTTAAGCAGCGCAGAGTCAACGTCTTCAAAGGTATTGACGTTAACTACGGCATAATCGCGACCGTTAATTTGACTGATGACAACAGGCACTACTCCGCACTGACGAATGATGTCCAGACAGCATTGTGCTTGGTACAAAAAGGGCAAGTACATGTTCGTGCTGGAATCTCAAAATGATTTTTTTAGTATTATATGTTGTGTTTTGTATTTTTTTTATTCATTTTTGAACTTAAATTCTATGTTTTTTTGTTTGCTAAAAGTGATGTTAGTGTTACTATTTTTTTAATTAATATTTACATGAATTTATTTTTGTAAAAGTTAATTATTAAAGAAGTTGTGTAAAAGTATCTCAATATTTGGAGGGGGTATTTATAGAGTAAAAAATTATTAATCTAAAGCGTAAATGGGATTTAATTTTCATGTTGTTATGAAAATCTTTCAATTCTTGCAGCACAAGGTGATATGCAAATTAATTTGTTACCTTTTCACATGCAAGATCTTGATCTTTTCATTAAATAAGTGATTGTATGCATTTAATATAAATTTAATTGGCGCGTGGTTTTTATACATAATTTATTCTGGGATAATGTTTATTATATTGATTGGTTATGGTCCATGAAAAATAAATCTTTATTATTTATCGTTTTAATGGCTTTTCTTTCTATGGGGGGGCTGGTTTCATCGGATATATTCCTACCCGCTTTGAGTAAAATGGGAAACTATTATCACGTTAGCGAATCTAGTATACAAAGTACAATAACTATATTTCTATTTGGTATAGCCTTTTCTCAACTTATTTATGGACCATTAAGTGATTGTTTAGGAAGAAAAACGGTTCTTATTTCTGGGATGATTATATGGTTGATTTCAACAATCGGTATTTTTTACAGTACGCATATTAGTGAGTTACTATTATTGCGTTTATTCCAGGGAATAGGCGCTTGTGCTGGTATTACATTAAGTCGTGCCATTATTAGTGATCTGATGGAGAAAGAAGAGGCAGCCAATTTGTATCTGATTATTTTCCCTTTTGTGGGAATGTCACCCGCTATCGCACCAATGATCGGCGGTATGTTAAGTGAATATTATGGCTGGAAATCCTGTTTTTTATTTCTTATTTTATTTATAACAGTCACGCTTATATTGTGCTTGCTAGTTCTGAAAGAATCACTACCAATAAATAAACGCAAAAAATTAAGTATTAAAAATGTATTGGTTAGTACTTACCAAGTGATAATAAATAAAGAGTTTCTTTACTATGCAGCAATACCTTGCTTCGCTTATACGGCATATTTTTCTTATTTGATTGAATCTCCATTTATTCTTACAGCTATGGGATTACCAGAAAAATATGTTGGTTACACCTATATAATGCTCTCTTTAAGTTATGTGTTGGGTAATCTTACGGCTAAAAAATTAAGTCGCCGTCAGGGCGTGAGAAAGACAATTTCTCATGGTTATCTCATCTTTGTTGTTGGAGGTATTGCTTTCACGATACAAATGTTTTTTAGTTCCTACCCATTGATAACTTCTGTGCTAACAATATCAGTATTGACTTTCGGTAATGGTTTTTTATTGCCACTAGGTACTGCATCGGCAATTGCCACGCATTCTCAAGCGGCTGGGACAGCTTCCGGCGTAATGGGAACATTGCAATTAGGTAGTGCAGGACTGGCATCATTGTTTATTGGTTATATATCTCACCATGAACCTATTAAAGTGGCATCTATCATCACAGTTGTTTCTTTGGTCGGTAGTATTATTTATATAACGGGTAATAGAGGCGATAAAGAAATAAGTAAAAAACAAATAATAGAAACTAAAATAGGAATGAAAAATGGTTAATAATATATACCCAATGGATTTCAAGATGGATCGCGATGGCAAGGGAACGAATCCTCGGGAGCATAGATAACTATGTGACCGGGGTGAGTGAGTGCAGCCAACAAAGAGGCAATTTGAAAGATGACGGGTATAGAACATAATCATGCTCGCGCTTTCAAAAACGATATAGCAATATCCAAATCATTTGTGAAGTTGACGGGCAATGGTTTTTATAAAGAGGAACGGTTTAATCGAACCGTAGAAAAGCCATATTATTGGCGAGTTAAAATAGTGTAAAGCCAGTTTAAATTACAGGCTCCACTTTGAGTTTTATCATGAGCAGGTTTTAAACTGTTATTTAAAGTCACTGTTTTAATTTAGGGTTTTAATCAGTATAGTGTTTTGACGGTTTGTGATCACTACACTTTTACCACTTGATTTTTATTAAGTTTAATCACTATAGGATATCTTATTTTACGTCAAACCAACGTTAATCATACCCTTTATTGATGCTGTTTTACCGGCAATTCTGAGTAGTTTTAATAAATCACTACCCTTGATGTTTTTTCAGATAATCCCCTTTTTTTCAGGGTGTTAATCCTGCCAGATTAATCGTTTTATCCATTTTTTTATTGCGTTGTTTTTATGGTTTTCTTCATAAAATAACGATGATAAAGCGCGTTAATACCCATCTGTTCGGATAATATGCTTTTGCATGCTGATTTCTTTTCGACTTTCTTTTAATGGTCGATGACTTCGATTAAATATAATTAACTCTCCTTTTGAAAAGTTGCATGTATTTAGTTAAATCCGCTTTTTATATAAAATCTTTAATATCTCTGTATTTTCGCTTTTAAATGGTCATGACAGATTTGGTAATTATAAAATAAACGGAGTATAGTATCGCTGATAAATGCATTAAATATGGCAGGGAGTAAACTGTTTTTTAGTCATTTTGTCTTGCTTAAAAAGCTAGTATTAATCGGAACCTATTTTTTTAACCTTTGTCTGATGGATAACTGAGTTAATCATCTTTAATGCTTTTAAACGTTTTTGTTCTTTTTTCCATGTTTAATCTAAAAGCTTCTCAACTTTTTTTAACGATTATCCTCATTTTTCGTAAACTTCTTTCAGTCATGCAAAATCTTTTGTTTGAGAAAATTTTCTTAATGCGGTTAATCCTGTTGAATGTTTTGATACAATCTCATCTTCTTGTTTTTTGATTAACGCTATTATTTTGTCATGTGGTTAATAGATTCAAAAGCCGTTTTTCCTGATGTTTTCTCTTCCAATATCAGTATAGTATCGAGTTTTTTACCTGCTTTAAAAAATCTTTAATTACTTTCGGTTTTACCTTTAATGACTAACGTTTTTACCGGTTTTTTCGTGATGCGCTTGCCCTTTTTCCAGATTTTAAAATCACACTGATTTTACCTCAAGGTGGGTTTTAACGTGGTGGTAAACTCCGTTTGGCGAACAGAACTTGATTAAAATTAAAAAGCGGCGCTTTGTCAGTAATTTGAAGGAGCGTTTAAGCGCTCCTTCAAAGATATTGATGTCATTAAACCAGTTTTAAGTTTCCTGTAATCCCAGTTTTTTCTCCAGATAGTGGATATTCGTGCCACCATTCTGAAAGTTTTCATCATTCATAATCGTCTGTTGAAGCTCGATATTTGTTTTGATGCCATCAATGATCAATTCTGCCAATGCATTTTTCATACGGGCAATGGCATTGTCACGATTTTCACCGTAAGTAATCAGCTTACCAATCATTGAATCATAGTAAGGGGGAACGGTGTAGCCAGCATAAATATGTGATTCCCAACGTACGCCAAATCCACCCGGTGAGTGGAAGCGGGTAATTTTTCCTGGGCTTGGCAGGAATGTGTTCGGATCTTCGGCATTGATACGACACTCAATGGCGTGACCACGAATAACAACATCTTTCTGCTTAATTGAAAGTGGCATACCTGCGGCAATCCGCAACTGCTCTTTAATCAAGTCAACACCGGTAATCATTTCTGTAACTGGATGTTCGACCTGAATACGGGTGTTCATCTCAATGAAGTAGAACTCGCCGTTTTCATACAGGAATTCGAAAGTACCAGCGCCACGATAGCCAATTTCAATACATGCGTTAGCACAACGTTCACCAATACTGCGGCGCATCTCTGGCGTGATACCCGGAGCAGGGGCTTCTTCGACAACTTTCTGGTGACGGCGTTGCATAGAGCAATCACGTTCAGCCAGATAAATTGCTTGACCTTGACCGTCGGCCAATACCTGGATTTCAATATGACGTGGATTCTCAAGGAATTTTTCCATATAAACCATATCGTTATTGAAAGCAGCTTTTGCTTCCGCACGGGTCATATTGATTGATTGTTCCAGATCTTTATCACTGCGGACGACGCGCATACCGCGACCACCACCACCGCCGGATGCTTTGATGATGACAGGATAGCCGATGCGTTTAGCGATGGTTTTGTTTTTCTCTGTGTCATCAGACAATGGACCATCAGAGCCTGGTACACAAGGAACCCCTGCTTTTTTCATCGCATTGATAGCAGAAACTTTATCACCCATCAGGCGGATCGTTTCTGCTTTTGGGCCGATAAAAATAAAGCCGGAACGTTCAACCTGTTCAGCAAAATCTGCATTTTCAGACAGAAAACCGTAGCCAGGGTGAATGGCTACTGCGCCAGCGATTTCTGCCGCAGAAATAATCGCAGGGATATTAAGATAGCTTTTTGCAGAAGCTGCCGGGCCGATACAGATAGTTTCATCTGCCAGCAGTACGTGTTTTAAATCACGATCCGCAGAGGAATGTACCGCAACGGTTTTGATCCCTAACTCTTTACAAGCTCGCAGGATACGCAGGGCAATTTCACCACGGTTAGCAATTACAATTTTATCAAGCATGGGAACGCCTCGTTATTCGATGACGACCAATGGCTCGTCAAATTCAACGGGTTGACCGTTTTCCACAAGAATCGCTTTAACCACACCTGCTTTGTCGGCTTCAATCTGATTCATCATTTTCATTGCTTCAACGATGCAGAGGGTATCACCCACATTGACACGTTGGCCGATTTCGATAAACGGTTTCGCATCTGGGCTAGGTGTACGATAGAAGGTACCTACCATTGGAGAACGAACAACGTGGCCGTCGATTGCAACCGATCTGTCGCTGATCGTTTCTGGTAGAGCTTGAGAAGGCGCAACAGCGCTAGCCAGCGCAGGTTGTTGCGCTTGGACGGGAATATATTGTTGAGCTGCCGGAAAACTCTGGGGGGCTAATGCGCGGCTGATGCGCACTGACTCTTCCCCTTCAGAAATTTCCAGTTCAGAAATGCCAGATTCTTCAACCAGCTCGATCAGTTTTTTTATCTTACGAATATCCATGAGTGTGATTCCGTACTCTTCTGTTTTATTTAGTTGAGTTTTGACAAGCGGTTTACCGCTGCCTGTAATGCAAAGCTATAGCCATCTTCCCCTAAACCGCAGATTACACCAACAGCAAGATCTGAAAGATATGAGTGATGACGAAATGGCTCGCGGGCGTGAACATTGGATAGGTGGATCTCAATAAATGGGATCTTCACTGTCAGCAATGCATCACGCAGTGCCACGCTGGTATGCGTGAATGCAGCAGGGTTAATCAAGATAAAATCAGTATTACCCTGTGCAGAATGAATTCTATTTATCAGCTCAAATTCTGCGTTGGATTGCAGGTGACTGAATTTGACCCCTGATTGATGGGCTTCTTCAGACAATTTGCTGACGATATCATCAAGCGTTAAGTTGCCATAGATATCAGGTTCCCGGGTTCCTAACATATTCAAGTTAGGGCCGTTAAGGAGTAAAATGTGAAACTTGTCTGCCATTGTGCTGGTATCTCCGGCAATTTGTCAACAACTGCCCAACATAATCCTATATTAACGATTTGTCATCTTTTTATAACAGCCACAAGTTCATTTCGGCGATAAAGCGCGACATTATAATCATATCGTAGCATTTAGCAGCTAAATACTGGTCTTATCAGAAAAAATGTCAAGAATAAAACAACCGTACTTTAGAGGCTAATCACAATTCTTAACGAACTCTTACCAATGTACGTCCTGTAACCTGGTTAGCTATCAATTTATTAGCGTATTCCACAGCTTGGTCTAGTGTGATTTCAGTCGTTGCTTGTTGATAAAAAGCAGCAGGCAGTAGCTCTTGCAGACGTTGCCACACGGCGGGGCGTTTGGCTGATGGAACCGTGACCGACTCTACACCTTGCAGGCGTATGTTGCGTAAAATAAATGGCATCACTGTTGTTGGCAGATTGGCATTGCTGGCAAGACCGCAGGCTGCAACGGTACCGTTATAGTGAGTTTGGGCCAGTATTGTTGCTAGTATATTATCGCCTACAGTATCAATGGCTCCTGCCCAAAGTTGTTTTTCCAATGGGCGCGGTGGTTGGCTAAATTCATGACGTGGCAGAACCTTTTTTGCCCCCAGGGACAACAAATATTCATGATTTTCTTGTCTGCCGCTAACGGCAACAACGGAATAGCCAAGTTGTGAGAGTAGCGCTATTGCTGTGCTTCCTACACCACCACTGGCGCCTGTCACAATAACATCACCATTTTCTGGCTTGACGCCACCTTGTTCCAAGGCGATAACACACAGCATTGCGGTAAAGCCAGCAGTACCAATGATCATTGCCTGTCGGCTATCCAAACCAATGGGTAAAGGCGTTAACCATTCCCCTGAAACTCTGGCTTGTTCTGCCAAGCCGCCCCAATGATTTTCTCCTACGCCCCAGCCGGTTAATAAAACATGCTGGCCGATATGAAAACGCGGATCTTCTGTGTGGTGTACGATTCCAGAGAAATCAATGCCCGGTATCATTGGAAATTGACGGATAATTTTCCCTTTACCTGTGATTGCCAATGCATCTTTATAGTTCAGGGTTGACCAGTGAATATCGACGGTAACATCCCCCTTGGGAAGATGAGAAGTCTCAACTTCTTCAATGGACGCTGTTAATTGATTCTGTTGTTGTTTGAGTAGCAAGGCTTTCATTGATCGTTCCGTTTTCTGTAATTGATTTTGTCATTAAATAAGAATAGATAAAAATGGGTGATTTACATAAGGAATATAAGAAAAAATAAAGTATTGATGGATTCTGAAACAGAATCTGTTCACATTTTTTCTATGATGTCGGTATCGGATTTCAGACTATTACCTATCGAGATCTATTTCAGAAAATTCTGTTTTTTATTATTTATTAGCAGAAAGTATTGTATTTTAGTCGCAATTTATTACATCATTAATTTGTTCACTACATAGACTACGTACTTGTAGTTAAATATTGGAAATAGTGAGCAGAAGTGTGGGTCTTATGTGAACTTACAAGAATCGTTACTGGTCAAAAAACAGGAGCGGGTTTATTCGGGTTACGGTATCCGTGCCTAATGTTGAATTATGCAAAATCAGGTGGTTCTTGCATTCAGTTATGGAACAATTGGTAAAATTAACCCATTTTTATGCAGTTTTTTTCTGCTCCGTTTGGGAGAAGTAACGTAGAATATCGCTCTGTTGATATGAATAACGTAGCCACTTTTTTATTGAAGCAAGTGCTTGTGTGCCTTGTCGCTGCTTCATGTGGTTGGTAGAGTAGACGGGTTTCGTTCCGTCCCCAGCTTGCAGGATTATCCTTTCGCTATGTTTAAAAAATTTCGTGGCATGTTTTCCAACGACTTGTCTATTGACTTGGGTACCGCCAATACCCTTATTTATGTCAAAGGTCAGGGTATTGTATTGAATGAACCTTCTGTCGTCGCAATCCGTCAGGATCGTGCTGGTTCATCGAAAAGTGTTGCTGCCGTTGGGCAGGAAGCAAAGCAAATGCTGGGTCGAACACCGGGTAATATTGCGGCAATTCGTCCGATGAAAGATGGGGTGATTGCCGATTTTTATGTTACAGAGAAGATGCTGCAACACTTTATTAAGCAAGTTCATAGCAACAGTTTCATGCGTCCAAGCCCGCGAGTTTTGGTTTGTGTACCGGTTGGTGCAACTCAGGTTGAGCGTCGGGCAATCCGTGAATCTGCACTCAGTGCTGGCGCTCGTGAAGTATTTTTGATTGAAGAACCTATGGCTGCGGCGATTGGTGCAGGCTTACCTGTTTCTGAAGCCACTGGATCAATGGTTGTGGATATTGGTGGTGGCACGACGGAAGTGGCGGTTATCTCTTTGAACGGGGTTGTTTATTCATCTTCTGTACGTATCGGTGGTGATCGTTTTGATGAGGCTATTATCAATTACGTTCGTCGTAATTATGGTTCACTGATTGGTGAAGCAACGGCTGAGCGTATTAAGCACACGATCGGTTCTGCTTATCCTGGTGATGAGATGCTGGAGATTGAAGTGCGTGGTCGTAACTTGGCTGAAGGTGTGCCACGTGGCTTTACGCTTAACTCCAATGAAATTCTTGAAGCTCTGCAAGAGCCTTTAACGGGTATTGTCAGTGCTGTCATGGTCGCTCTTGAGCAGTGTCCTCCAGAATTGGCTTCCGATATTTCAGAACGAGGCATGATCTTGACCGGGGGTGGTGCATTATTGCGCAATCTTGACCGTTTACTGATAGAGGAAACCGGTATTCCTGTCATTGTTGCGGAAGATCCCTTGACGTGTGTTGCTCGTGGTGGCGGGAAAGCACTTGAAATGATCGACATGCATGGCGGTGAACTCTTCAGCGAGGAGTGAGTGTTAACTTGCAAGTGAGGGGGGAATGACGGGCAGCTCAGACCTCCTTGCGATTGCTGTCTGGGAATTCCATTGTTTATGAAACAGTACAGTTTGGAATAGCGCAGCTTATGAAGCCAATTTTTAGCAGAGGGCCTTCCCTGCAATTACGACTTTTCTTTGCTGTTATTGTTGCCATTGCTTTGGTTGTGGCAGACAGCCGCCTTGATGCTCTCAGTAAAGTCCGTAATTATATGGATACGGTAGTCAGTCCATTTTATTTTCTCGCCAATGGCCCGCGTCAAGTGCTTGATGGTGTGTCAGAAACCCTTGCTTCCCGTGAACAACTTCGATTGGAAAATCGTGCTTTACGCCAAGAATTATTGATGAAAAATAGCGATATGCTGTTGTTAGGCCAACTTAAACAGGAAAATTCCCGCTTGCGTGAGCTATTGGGATCACCTTTACGTCAGGATGAACACATGATGGTGACGCAGGTGATCTCCGGTAGGGCTAATCCTTATAGTGATCAGGTCGTCATCGATAAGGGATCAAGAGAAGGTGTTTATGAAGGGCAACCTGTTATCAGTGATAAAGGCATTGTTGGTCAGGTTGTTGCTGTCAGTCAGTTTACTAGCCGGGTATTACTGATTTGTGATACGACTCATGCTTTACCCATCCAGGTCTTACGTAATGATATCAGGGCTATTATTGCTGGTGCAGGTTGTACTGATGATTTGCAGTTTGAGTTATTACCGAGCAACACAGATATTCGGGTTGGGGATGTGTTGGTGACTTCTGGGTTAGGGGGTCGCTTCCCGGAAGGTTATCCGGTTGCTGTGGTTTCGTCAGTTAAAGTCGATAATCAACGGGCTTATACTGTAATTCATGCTCGGCCAACGGCAGAATTACAGCGTTTGCGTTATTTGTTGTTGTTGTGGGGGGCAGATAATAATCCATCCGAACCATTGCCTCCATCAGAGGTTTATCGTGTAGCCAACGAACGTTTAATGCAAATGATGCCCCAGGTATTGCCACATGCAAATGAAATGGGACCACCTGCACCATCGTCGGTTTCTGATGAAGCAACCAAGACAACAGAAAGAGTAAAAGGTGCTGAATCGACAATAACGTCGGCTAAATTTATAAATTCGGGAAATCGTTAATGAATCAATACCGGAGTCATGGGCGTTGGATCATTTGGGTATCTTTCTTGATTGCAATGGTGCTGCAAATTATGCCGTGGCCGGAGCAAATTTATATGTATCGGCCAACTTGGTCGGCACTATTGTTGATTTATTGGGTGATGGCGTTACCGCATAGAGTCAGTGTTGGTACCGGTTTTATATTGGGGATCATCGTAGATTTGATTCAGGGAGCGACACTGGGTGTTAATGCTTTGGCTTACAGCCTTGTGAGTTATTTGGTGTCATTTAAGTTTCAATTATTTCGCAATATGGCACTTTGGCAGCAGGCTTTGGTTGTCATTGCTTTATCGGTACTGATGGATCTCAGCGTTTTTTGGGCAGAATTTTTGTTATCAAATGTTGCTTTTCATCCAGAAGTATTCTGGAACAGTTTGGTCAATGGTATTCTTTGGCCGTGGTTGTTCCTGTTAATGCGAAAAATCCGTCGTCAGTTTAATGTACATTAGTGGTCGGATCGCCGTTTTTAATGTCCTGACAGAGCTTATTCCAGCAGGCGTTACTGATGCAGGCCATTTTTTCCAATAACTTGAGGATACGAGTAGTGCGTATAACCGGAGCGTACATAATGTACGTGAGGATTAAGCTCTGCTCTAGGTTCAAAATGGCAAATGAAATAGCCTAATGAGATAGGTAGTAGTAAGGACGAGATCATCATGAAAACCCTTTATCTGGCTTCCGGCTCACCAAGGCGGCGTGAGCTGGTTGGATTATTGGACTTTAAATTTGAAATTCTTTCTCCTCAGGTAAAGGAGCAGTGGCAAGAGGGTGAAACTCCGCGTCAGTATGTCAGCCGATTAGCAAAAGATAAATCTCTAGCGGGAGTTGCTATTGCACCAGAGGATTTTCTGGTGTTGGGAGCGGATACTGTTGTTGTATTGAATGGTAAGATTCTAGAAAAACCACGTAGCGAGCAACATGCTGTTGCAATGCTCAGTGCACTTTCCGGTCAGCGTCATCAGGTGATGACAGCCATTGCTTTATCAGATAGTCAGCGTACCTTAAGTGATATAGTTATTACAGATGTAACCTTTCGCCAATTATCCACGCAGGAAATTTTGGATTATGTAGCAACCGGTGAGCCGATGGACAAAGCGGGAGCTTATGGTATTCAGGGAAAAGCGGGTTGCTTTGTTAAAACGCTGAATGGCAGTTATCACTCAGTTGTTGGTCTGCCATTGGTGGAAACGCACGAATTAATCACAAAGTTTTTTGCGTTAGTTGATGGGAAGGGGAACCTATGACAGCAGAGTTATTAGTCAACATCACACCATCCGAAACGCGCGTTGCTTACATTGATGGTGGGATTTTGCAAGAAATCCATATTGAAAGGGAAGCCAAAAGGGGAATTGTCGGCAATATTTATAAAGGTCGTGTAAGTCGGGTATTACCAGGAATGCAGGCTGCTTTTGTTGATATTGGGCTGGAAAAAGCCGCCTTTCTTCATGCCTCAGATATTATGCCTCATACGGAATGTATTGCCGGTGAGGAGCAAAAGAACTTTCATGTTAAAGATATTGCTGAGTTGGTTCGCCAGGGACAAGATTTAATGGTTCAGGTAGTGAAAGATCCCCTTGGTACCAAGGGTGCTCGGCTCACTACCGATATTACCTTACCTTCCCGTTATCTTGTATTTATGCCCGGTGCATCTCATGTCGGGGTTTCACAACGTATTGAAAGTGAAGAAGAGCGTAATCGCCTGAAAAATATTGTTGCTGATTATTGTGATGAACATGGTGGTTTCATTATTCGGACGGCTGCCGAGGGCGTTGGCGACGAAGAATTAGCTCAGGATGCGGCTTTCTTGAAACGATTGTGGAGTAAGGTGATGGAGCGTAAAAAGCGCAATGTCACTAAAAATAAACTTTATGGCGAATTGGCTTTGGCTCATCGTATTTTGCGTGATTTCGCCGGCGCGGCCCTTGATCGTATTCGTGTAGATTCTCGTTTGACGTTTACTCAGTTACAGGAATTTATTCGCGAATATATTCCTAAAATGACAGCCAGATTAGAGCTTTATAACGGTAGTCAGCCTATTTTCGATCTGTTTGATGTAGAAAATGAAATTCAGCGAGCACTCGATCGCAAAGTTGAATTAAAATCAGGTGGTTATTTGATTATTGACCAAACTGAAGCGATGACCACAATTGATATTAATACCGGCGCATTTGTTGGTCATCGTAATTTGGAAGAAACTATTTTTAATACCAATATTGAGGCGACGCAAGCTATTGCCAGACAATTAAGGCTGCGTAATCTAGGTGGTATTATTATTATCGATTTTATCGATATGAATAGCGAGGAGCATCGCCGACGGGTATTGGCTTCTCTTGAACAGGTGCTGAGTAAAGATCGTGTTAAAACCACGATTAATGGTTTTTCACAACTCGGGCTGGTGGAAATGACTCGTAAGCGGACTCGTGAAAGTATCGAGCATATACTTTGCGGCGATTGCCCTACTTGTAAAGGAAGGGGAACCGTGAAATCTGTTGAAACTGTCTGTTATGAGATTATGCGTGAAATTGTGCGAGTGCACCGGGCAGTTGACGCAGATCGTTTCCTTATTTATGCCTCACCCGCAGTGGCTGAAGCGTTGAAAGGAGAGGAATCTCATGCACTGGCGGAAGTGGAGATTTTTGTCGGTAAACAGGTAAAAGTTCAGACAGAACAGCTCTACAGTCAAGAACAATTTGACGTAGTTATGATGTAACCATCTGATTTGCTGACATAACAGCATTGGTAACCAAGGAGATGCGTGTGAGGCGACTGCCGGGAGTATTATTAGCGACAGCCGCAATAGTCATTATCATTGTGGCTTTGCTTGTTAGTGGATTACGTTTTCTACTGCCACATATTAATGATTACCGCCCACAATTATTCGCTAAAATTGAATCAATTATTGGTGTACCCATTGATGCTGGATATATTGCAGGAGAATGGGAATCTTTCGGGCCTGTTTTTGAATTACGTGATATCAGTGTAAAAACCGCAAATGCTGATGTGAAAGCGAAAAAGATCACGGTTGCATTGGATATCTGGTTATCTTTACTAAGGATGCGTTGGAATTTCCGCGATCTTACTTTTTATCAGTTACAAGTAGATTACTATCAACCGCTGTTTAATGATCAAAGCGGTAATATGTTTTCCCAATCGGATCTATTTTCTGATCTGTTTCTGGAGCAGTTTGATCATTTTAATCTGCAAGATAGCCGTTTTACTTTCCTTACTCCCTCTGGTGAACGCGCTGATCTTCTGTTACCACAATTAACCTGGCTGAATAAAGATAATCGTCACCGAGCTCAAGGGAAAATTAGTCTCTCTTCGATCAATAATCAGCATGGGGATATACAAGTTAAATTTGATTTGCATGACACTAATGGCATATTGGATAACGGTACTATTTATTTACAGGCAGATAATGTTGATGTTCATCCGTGGCTAAGCCATTGGTTGCAGGATAATACTGGGCTGAAGGATGCTGAGTTTAGTTTGTCTAGCTGGATTATGCTGAAAGATGGTCGGATTGATGGTGGTCAACTGCAACTCCGTCAGGGAAAAGCTAATTGGAAAGTTGCTAACAAATCCCACAACCTTTCTGTCAGTGATTTAGTGTTACGAATGCGTCGCCAAGATGGTGGTTGGTTGTTTGATGCACCTGAGCTGGCAAATTTGATCACTGATGGTCAACAATGGCCGTCAGGAAAAGTATCAGTGCTCTATCTACCGGAAGCCAAGAGAGCTGATGGTCATGATCATTGGCGTGTCCGGGCAAAAAACGTTCAACTTGAACGGCTAAGTAGCATTTTACCGACTTTTTCTTTTTTGACGTCTGATCTTGTGAAGGATTGGCAGCATCGTCAGCCACAAGGATTGGTAAAGTATCTTGCCCTCGATATTACACCCAAAATGGCAGATGATTCCCGAATCAGTATGCAATGGCAGAATGTCAGTTGGCAGCGTTGGCAGGAATTGCCTTCTATTGATAATTTCTCTGGTTCTCTCAATGGCAGCTTGCGGCAAGGCAAACTGAGTTTTGCATTGAAGAATAGTGTCGTTGATTATCGAGATATGTTCTTGGCACCGTTCGAGATATCCCAAAGTCATGGCGAAATACTCTGGCGGCAAGATGAGCGAGGCTTACAACTTTGGAGTCAAGGATTGGATTTGCAGGCGAAATCATTGTGGGTCAATGGTGATTTTCGTTATCAACAGCCTAAAGAACAGCCTCCTGCGCTGAATATTCTGGCGGGAATACGGGTTTATGATGCAGGTGATGCCTGGAGATATTTTCCAGAATCTTTGATGGGAACATCTCTGACTGACTATCTAACAGCTTCAATTATTAAAGGGCAGATAGAAAACGCGACTTTTGTTTTTCAAGGCAATCCAAAAGATTTCCCATTTGCAAAGAATAATGGTCAGTTTCAAGTTTTTGCTCCATTGCGTCATGCGACTTTTCAGTACCAACCAAATTGGCCGGCATTGCTAGATCTCAATATTGATCTTAATTTCCAGAATAACAGTTTATGGATGCTTGCTCTGCAAACGGCACTTGGTAAAGTGAAAGCTAGCAATGTTTCAGCAGTAATTTCTAATTATCGCAGTAAGAAATTGTTAATCAACGCTGATCTTCTGGGAGAAGGCAAAGATATTCATGAATATTTTACCCGTAGCCCGTTAGCAAATTCTGTTGGTGAAACGCTGGATATATTGCAGGTTGGTGGTCGGATTGCTGGTAATTTGCATTTGGATATTCCACTCAATGGTGGCAATGTGGATGCCCGTGGTGAGGTGACTTTAAACAATAATCACTTGTTGATTAAGCCTCTAGATAGCGAAATGAAAAATGTGAGTGGCCGGTTTCGCTTTGATAATGGTAATTTACAAAGCGGCAAATTATCGGCCCAATGGCTTGGGCAGCCTGTTACGGTTGATTTTTCTACTAAAAGTTTACCCAAAAACTACCGAGTCAATGTTGGTCTGAATGCGCATTGGGCTGTGGCAAAATTATCTAAATTTTCACCAGCGATTGCTAAAGCGTTTTCTGGCTCTGTTGATTGGGAAGGGAAGGTCGGTGTCAGTTTGCCGTTTCAGGGCAAGCCTCAATATGATATGAAAATCGACGTTGATTTATCACAAGTAGATAGTTATTTATCTGCCCTGAAAGCGGATGAACTGCGTGCTCTTCATATTCTGGCTGATGGTGATATGGAACAGTTGCAAGTAAAAGGCACTCTGGATAAACAGTATGCATTTAATACTCAATGGCGTCTGGCTGGGAAAAGCACTCAACTGTCACGTGGAATTTTACAAAGCAGCGATAAAATTCCTGATTTGCCTGAAAAATCCCTATTGGAATTGAATCTTCCGGTAGTTGAGGGGGAAGAGTGGTTAGGGCTGATTGCGCCTCTGACTTCTGGTTCTTCATTGGCAGGTATGTCAATGTTGCCACAGCATCTGCATATATCACTTCCATCACTGGATGCGGGGGGACAACGTTGGAATCAGTTATCGTTGGATGTGGAAAAACAGCTTTGGGGAACGCAGATCACTGCTAATAGTCGGGAAATCAGCGGTAAACTTAATATCCGTCATAGTGGCTCTTGGCAGATGAATTTGAGCCATCTTTACTATAATCCTCTGCAACATAGTCCTCTGCAAGCTGAATCGGATTTACCTAAGCAATTTCAGACAGGTACAACTCTGCGTTATTCGTTGAATCAATGGCCTTCATTAGACATCATCTGTTCTGAATGTTGGATTATGGGATTGAAACTTGGGAAGGTGTCTGGTTCCCTGATTCCAGAAGGTAATTCGCTGGTATTAAGAGATGGAATAGTAGAAAACAGTGTCAGTAAACTAACTTTGGCAGGTCGTTGGCAAGAAGGGGCTGTAGGGAATAATACTCGTATCATGGGGCAATTTTCTGGTGAAAAGTTTGATGAGATGGCATCTTACCTTGGTATAGTCGTACCGATTGTAAATTCACCGTTTACCTTCCATTTTGATTTTAATTGGTGGGATACTCCGTGGAAACCCAATTTCCAGACGCTGAATGGCAATCTTAAAAGTGACTTAGGCAAAGGTGCTATTGAAAAATTGGGGGGAGGAAGTGCTGGTCAGTTACTAAAATTAGTCAGTTTTGATGCTCTGTTACGTAAATTACAGCTCGATTTTAGCGATACCTTTAGCCAGGATTTTGAATTTGATTCAATTCGTGGTGATGTTTCAGTAAAAAATGGGATACTCAAGACCGAAAACTTACGGGTTGATGGGTTGATTGCCGATGTGATAACGAAAGGTGAAATCGATCTTGTTCGCCAACAGATCAATATAGAAGCCATCGTCACGCCGGAGATTTCTGCTACTGTGGGGGTAGCGACGGCTTTTGTCATCAATCCGATGGCAGGTGCTGCATTATTCGCAGCGACCAAGGTTTTGGGGCCGTTATGGAATAAGATATCCGTTATTCGTTACCGGATTACTGGTAATCTTGAGCAACCGAAAATTGATGAAGTTCTGCGTCAGCTTAAGGAGAATAGAGGAACATGAGAAACGTTAATGTTGCACTCTTGCAGTTATGTAGCGGTGAAAATATCAAACATAATTTGTCGCAAATTGAACAACAAATTAAGCAGTTGCCAGATACTATCAAGTTTGTCATGACCCCGGAAAATGCACTGTTGTTTGCTAATGCTGATAGCTATCGTAGGCATGCGGAACAACAGGGTCATGGGCCTTTGCAGCAAGCTGTTAGTGAGATTGCACGCCGTTATGGTGTTTGGTTATTAATCGGTTCTATGCCGCTTATCAGTCGTGAAAATCCTGAACGGCTCACCAGTAGTAGCCTGTTGTTTGATGATCAGGGTAAGATTTGCGCACGTTACGACAAAATCCATATGTTTGATGTCAATATTAATGATGAACATGGATCATATAATGAATCATCTGTTTTCCAGCGTGGGGAACATATTACCGTTGTAGATACACCTGTTGGGCGTCTCGGAATGACCATATGTTATGATCTGCGCTTCCCTGGGTTGTTTCAGGCATTACGTGAGCAAGGCGCTGAGTTGATATCTGTTCCTGCGGCATTTACTCGTTTAACAGGAAAAGCACATTGGGAGCCACTGTTGCGGGCTCGCGCTATTGAAAACCAGTGTATTTTGTTAGCGCCGGCTCAGGTTGGTGTACATGGAACCCGTCAGACGTGGGGTCACTCAATGGCAGTGGATGGTTGGGGGAAAGTGATTAAGAAAAACCCCGATGCAGTCAGTGCATTACAACTGAATATCAGGGCAGATAGCTTGAAGATTATGCGTGAGCAGATGAAGGTGGTGAAACATAACCGCTTTCGACCGCAGTTGACTTCCTTGATTGAAAAAATACCGCAAATTAAAGAGTAGCAATTATGAGTTTAACTTCTGTCAGTGAACACCTACTGGCTGCAAATAAATTAAGCCATCAAGATCTGTTTTCAGTACTCGGTCAACTGGCTGAACGTCGGCTTGATTATGCCGATCTCTATTTTCAGTCCAGTTACCATGAATCTTGGGTGCTGGAAGATCGGATTATTAAGGATGGTTCCTATAATATTGATCAGGGGGTTGGCGTTAGGGCAATCAGTGGTGAAAAAACGGGTTTTGCTTATGCAGACCAGATCACGTTGAATGCGTTGCAACAAAGTGCACAGGCTGCCCGTAGCATCGTCCATGAAAAAGGGAATGGTAAAGCCCATACTTTTGGCGAAGTGACCTATTCTCAGCTTTATGCAGCAATTGATCCGCTGCAAAGTTTTTCCCGTGAAGAAAAAGTTGCGTTATTGCAGTGTGTGGATCAGGTGGCTCGTGCTGAAGATCCAAGAGTACAGGAAGTCAATGCCAGTCTGACAGGGATCTATGAACGGGTGTTGGTCGCGGCAACCGATGGGACCTTGGCGGCTGATATCCGTCCTCTCATTCGCTTATCTGTCACGGTGCTGGTGGAAGATAACGGCAAACGTGAACACGGCACTAGCGGTGGTGGTGGCCGTTACGGTTATGAATATTTTCTGGAAGTGGTTAGTGGTCAGATCCGTGCAGAACAATTTGCGCGTGAAGCTGTCCATATGGCACTGGTGAATCTTTCCGCTGTTGCTGCACCTGCTGGTACCATGCCGGTTGTTCTAGGAGCTGGTTGGCCGGGAGTGTTGCTGCATGAAGCGGTTGGTCATGGGCTGGAAGGTGATTTTAACCGCCGTGGTACCTCGGTGTTTTCTGGTCAGATTGGTGAAAAAGTCGCGTCTGAACTCTGTACTGTGGTTGATGATGGCACAATAAAAGGTCGCCGGGGGTCATTGGCAATTGATGATGAAGGCGTTCCTGGACAATACAATGTATTGATTGAAAATGGCATTCTGAAAGGTTACATGCAAGATAAAATGAATGCGCGTCTGATGGGGGTCGCGCCGACGGGCAATGGTCGCCGTGAATCTTATGCCCATTTGCCAATGCCTCGTATGACTAATACCTATTTGCTGGCGGGTCATTCCACACCAGAAGAGATCATAAGTAGTGTAGAACATGGTTTATATGCGCCAAATTTTGGTGGTGGTCAAGTGGATATCACTTCCGGTAAATTCGTGTTCTCGACATCGGAAGCTTATCTGATTGAGAACGGTAAAATTACCAAACCAGTGAAAGGTGCAACCCTTATCGGTTCCGGTATTGAGGCTATGCAGCAGATCTCTATGGTAGGAAACGATCTTGCTCTGGATAAAGGTGTTGGGGTTTGTGGCAAAGAGGGCCAGAGTGTCCCTGTTGGTGTTGGTCAGCCTACTTTGAAACTGGACAACTTGACCGTTGGAGGAACAGCCTGATTTTTGGTTGTTTATCCGAGATAGATCATTATAAGACACGAACGGATAGCCAATGCCCGTGCCGACTTTCAACACAAACTTTCTCGTGCAATTGTTGACGAAAACCAAGCGATAATGGTGGAGACGCGGAAGATGGCAAACCTGATGAAAAATTCCAAACTCGCCCGCGTAATCAGTGATTGAAGAACTGGAAGGGGAACTTAGTTTTAATATTTTCCCCTAACAGAAATTAGAACCTTACGGGTTTTAGGTCGTTAAGCGGATTCAGCCATATCTTTAAGATACTGGAAAATCTGACGATAAGATTTAGGTGGCTTATTTGCCGCCTTTTCTTTTTTGGCGTTGCGGATCAAAGTACGCAGTTGCTGGCGATCGGTTTGTGGGAATAACGCCACCACTTCATCAATAACATCGTCATTGCCATCAATCAATTTATCACGTAATTCTTCCAGTTTATGGAGCAGAGTGATTTGCTGATTATGACGATTTTTCAGTTTATCAAGCGCGGTGGTAATTGGCTCGACATCCCGAGTACGCAGCAGTTTACCAATAAATTGTAGTTGGCGACGGCGCCCCTCTCTTTTTATCTTCTGTGCAAGTTCAATGGCGGCCAGCAGATCCTCATCTAACGGAACGCGTTCAAGCGCACTTTTGCTGAGCTCAACCAATTCTGTACCCAGCTTTTTCAATGCTTCGGCATCACGTTTAATTTCACTTTTACTGACCCAAATTATCTCTTCCTCTTCCTCTTCGGCAGGAGAATCATTGAGCCAATCTTCAGGCTGCTTTGCCATAGTGGTTTTCCTTTTAAAAAGGCCGGAGCTGGCAGGTTTATTTTTGGAGCATGACCTGTAGCTCGGTGGGTGTTAACATCCTAATATCGTGTATTGTAACTGGGAAAAACGTCGGATTACCACTCGACATTGACTGTGTGGATAAAACGGTTCTGTTTTTCCGACAGATTTTCCCTTTATTCATCAAATTACAGGTAATTAATGAAAATCACGGATCAAATTGCGGAACAACGCAAACAACTGGAAAACGCAGTTTCACGGGCACTAGAGCTGGCAAAAGCGGGTTGTGATGCTGCGGAGGTTGCGGTTAATAAAACAACGGGTATTAGTGTCAGTACCCGCTTTGGTGAAATTGAAAATGTAGAATTCAATAGTGATGGTGCTCTGGGGATCACCGTATATCATCAGCAACGTAAAGGTAGCGCATCATCAACAGATTTAAGCCCGGATGCCATTGCCCGTACTGTTCAGGCTGCGATTGATATCGCTCGTTATACCTCTCGGGACCCGTGTGCTGGCCCGGCAGATAAAGCGCTACTGGCGTTTGAAGCGCCAGATCTTGATTTGTTCCATCCAACAGAGTTGGATGCGGATAAAGCAATTGAACTGGCTGCTCGTGCGGAACAAGCTGCATTACAGGCAGATAAGCGTATTACCAATACTGAAGGTGGCAGTTTTAACAGCCATTACGGTATCAGAGTGTTTGGTAACAGCCACGGTATGTTGCAAAGCTATTGCTCCAGTCGTCATTCTATGTCGAGTTGTGTGATTGCTGAACTTGATGGCGATATGGAACGGGATTATGCGTATACCATTAGTCGTCGTTTTGAAGATTTAAAATCGCCAGAATGGGTTGGGCAGGAGTGTGCTCGTCGTGCATTATCTCGTTTGTCGCCACGTAAATTACCGACTATGAAAGCACCGGTGTTGTTTGCTGCGGAGGTTGCAACGGGCCTTTTCGGTCATTTGGTTGGCGCTATCAGTGGTAGCAGTATTTACCGGAAATCCTCTTTCCTGCTTGATCATCTGGGCAAACAAATTCTGCCATCATGGCTGACAATTGAAGAACGGCCACACTTGCTGGCGGGGTTAGCATCTTCTCCATTTGATAGTGAAGGTGTTTCTACCAGCAATCGGGATATTATCAAGGATGGTATATTACAGACTTGGCTTCTGACCAGTTATTCTGCCCGTAAGCTAGGAATGGCAAGTACCGGCCATGCAGGAGGGATTCATAACTGGTGCATTGCAGGGCAAGGTCAAGATTTTGCAGATTTACTGCGTCAGATGGGAACTGGGTTAGTGGTCACTGAACTGATGGGGCAGGGAGTCAGTGCAGTAACTGGCGACTATTCCCGTGGTGCCGCTGGTTTTTGGGTAGAAAATGGTGAGATTCAGTATCCTGTCAGCGAGATTACTATTGCAGGCAATTTAAAGGATATGTGGGCCAATATGGTCACTATTGGGAATGATATTGAAACGCGTAGTAATATCCAGTGTGGTTCAGTCTTACTGCCGGAAATGAGTATCGCTGGTCAATAAGAGATACTCGTTTCCGATTACTTTAGCCAGCCCGGATCAAATGGGCTGGCTGAATTAACGGTGGAGCTCACCGGCAGCTTCTGGTTGGTAAAGTAATTCTAATACTTTGACGCGGGTTTCTTCGCCGTTTGGCAATTCCCAACTGATTTCGTCACCGATACGAAGGCCCAATAATGCAGCACCTAAAGGAGCCATAACAGAAAGCTGATCTGAACTGTCTTGCAGTGACGCTGGATAAACTAAAGTACGTACCCGTTCTTCATTGCTTGTCAGGTCAATAAAACGAACCCGGCTGTTCATCGTCACAACATCTGATGGAATTTCTGCTGGCGGTACAATCTCTGCACGATCCAGCTCCTCATTCAAAGCGTCAGCGATACTAGTATCTGCAAACGCTGGCTGTTCCAACAGGGAATCTAAACGTTCTGCGTCTAATTCGTTGATGATAATTGCTGGTTTAGTCATACCACACTCCAAATGGATTCCAATACAAAATAACACCCCGCACCATGAGGAGGGGGGTGTTATTTAAAATGATTAACCTGATAGTAGGCTGTTCTTACTGGAAAATAAAGAGATCATGATCACGAACTGTTTTGTGCTGCTAATGAAAACAGTGAAGGACATGATAATCCATAGGTGAGTGAGCAAGGTTATTCTTCGTCAAATCCCGAATTAAATAGATCAATAATAGCTGCAAGAGCCTGTTCTTCATCTGGGCCACTGGCTTCAACTTCAATATAGCTGCCTTTTTCTGAATCCAGCATCAACATAGCAATTACACTGCTGGCTTCGGCTTCAACATGGCTATCATTGCGTAAAATAACATGAGATTCAAAGAGCTGTACTAGATCATACAGCTTCATTGCTGGCCGGGCGTGCATTCCCAGCCGATTTTTGATTTCAAGTCTTTGCTTGACAGTCATTATTTTCGCTTTTCGAGAGTACGATGGCGCGACTGTACGTTTTTTCCTCTGGAACGAAAATAATCGGCCAACTGTTCTGCCACATAAACAGAACGGTGTTTACCGCCGGTACAGCCAATAGCAACGGTCAGATAGCTGCGGTTATTGGTTTCAAGCATAGGTAGCCAGAGTTCAAGATAACTGCGGGTTTGATAGATGAAGTTATGCACTTCCGTATGACGGTCGAGGAAAGCGGCTACAGGACGATCAAGACCGGTCATTGGCCGTAATTTGGGGTCCCAGTGTGGATTTGGTAGGAAGCGTACGTCAAAAACATAGTCGGCATCAATTGGAATGCCATGCTTAAAGCCGAAAGACTCAAAGACCATTGTCAACTCACGTTCCCGTTTGCCTAGCAGACGCGTTCTTAGCATTTCAGCCAATTCATGGACTGACATTTCAGAGGTGTCGATAATCAGGTCAGCTCTTGAACGAAGGGGTTCCAGCAGATCACTTTCTTGATCAATAGCGCTTTCCAGAGAAAGATTTTTGCTTGATAGCGGATGCAGACGGCGGGTGTCGCTATAACGGCGGATCAACGTATTACGTTCAGCATCAAGGAATAGTAATTGCGGTGAGAAACTCGCTGGTAGTTTAGTCAGAGCTTCTTCGAAAACTTTAGGTGATTCCGGCATGTTTCTTACATCAATACTAACCGCAGCAGAAATATCGCGGTCAGCTAGCGTATTTGCTAATTCCGGCAGTAATACTACCGGCAAGTTGTCTACACAATAAAAACCCATATCTTCCAGTGCGCGTAAGGCAACGGATTTACCTGAACCGGAACGACCACTGACTATCATCAGCACCATGAGGCGACTCCCCTTAATTTCTTAGTGGTTATTATGAGCCACTCTTATCTATTGCTATCCATGCATTGCAACAGTTATTCAGTGATAATTGCGTATAGTTCTTCATCACTTTGTGCCGATCTTAAACGACGGCAGAGATTTTTATCTGCAAGACGTTTGGCAATCAATGACAATGTGTGTAGGTGTGTTTGGCATTGATCGTTTGGAACCAGTAAAGCAAACAGCAAATCGACTGGTTGATTATCAATAGCATCGAAAGCAATAGGTTGTTCCAGATTTAGGAAAACGCCAACCGCTTGATCTGAGCTTTCTTCATCTAACTTACCGTGAGGGATAGCAATACCACTGCCAATTCCAGTAGTACCTACTTTTTCTCGGGTTAATATTGCTTCGAATACGACATTTTCTGGTAACTTAAGCTGCTTAGATGCTAGCTCACTGATAATCTCTAAAGCCCGTTTTTTGCTCGAACAATGTACATTATTGCGCGTACATGCGAGGGAAAGCACAGAGCTTAGTAGTAAATCTGCTTGATTATTCATTTTCCTATTCACTTAGGTGCTTATTGATACAGGATGCCATAGGTTATCTGTGGCATCCTGTATTTGCGCACTGTTTTACAGTAATACTCTGCTGTTGTTACTACATTTTTTGTTAACTAACTGTTAATGATGTCTCAGTTTGTCTTTATGTTTGGTTAATTGACGCGCCAGTTTATCGACCAGTCCATCAATTGCTGCATACATATCTTCATGTTCTGATGATGCGTGCAACTCACCTCCGTTAATGTGTACAGTAGCTTCGGCGATTTGTTGTACCTTTTCCACTCGGAGGATTACCTGAGTCAGGTTGATCCTGTCGAAATATTGATCCAGTTTGCTGCATTTTGCAGTGATAATGTCGCGTAATGCATCAGTAATTTCAATATTGTGGCCGGTTATTTTGAGTTGCATATTGTCTTCCTTCTCTGTTCATTTCAAACCAGACGCTTACGTTGGTTTGATGGCGGAATGGATAACGACTCTCTATATTTTGCGACAGTCCGTCGGGCAACCATGATGCCTTGATCGGCTAGCATGCTTGTCAGTTTGCTGTCACTTAATGGTTTGGCGGGGTTTTCCGCTGCTACCAGTTTTTTCACCAAAGCCCGTATTGCAGTTGAAGAGGCTTCGCCTCCACTTTCTGTATTGACATGGCTGGAGAAAAAATACTTCAATTCAAAAATACCACGTGGGCTGTGCAGGAATTTCTGGGTAGTCACCCTGGAAATGGTGGATTCATGCATATCAACCTGGAAAGCAATGTCTGCCAAAACCATAGGTTTCATATATTCTTCACCATGTTCAAAAAATTCCTGTTGCTGTTCTACAATACAACGCGCAACTTTCAGCAGAGTATCATTTCGGCTTTCCAGGCTTTTAATAAGCCACTTGGCCTCTTGTAGGTTATTGCGGATAAACTGACTGTCACTTTCATTGCGCGTATGTTGCCCAAGCTCTGCATAATGCTGATTAATGTGTAAACGGGGGATACTATCTGTATTTAATTCTACTTGCCAGTGTTCACCCTCTTTTCGAACCAGTACATCGGGGATGACATATTCTGATTGGTCAGTGTTTATTGCCAGACCAGGCTTTGGTTCAAGTGACTGGATTAAATTTATAGCCTCTTTCAGTGTATCTTCTTTCAAGCGACTCAGACGGATTAAATTGCGGAAATCTCGATGACCTAATAACTCTAGATGTTCGCAAATGATCAGTCTCGCCTCTTTCAGATAAGGGGTTTCTGGTGGAAATATGGATAGTTGGACGAGTAGACAATCTTTTAAATCACGAGCCGCGACACCGATAGGATCAAAATGCTGTATCCGTTTGAGCACAGCCTCCACTTCTGCCAGAGTGAGTTGATTGTCGCCAATGCAGGTAAGGATATCTTCTAGTGGTACAGTGAGATAGCCAGTGTCATCTACGGCATCAATGATTGATGTCGCAATCGCCGCATCTATTTCCGTGAAAGAGGTCAATTCTGCTTGCCACATCAAATAGTCTTGCAGGGTTTGAACTGTTTCACCTTGGTAAAGTGGCAGTTCGTCGTCGTTATAGTCATTGCGTGTCCCGGAAGGTGTGCCAGCGGTGTAAATTTCATCCCAACTGGCATCCAGGGGTAATTCATCTGGCATATCCTTCTGTTGCAAGGCATCAAGCGTATCCATAGCTTCCGTTTCGTGATTGGGAAGTTCCTGATTGCCAATTTCCTGATGATCTTCATCCTGTTCAAGCAAAGGATTCATTTCTAACGCTTGTTGTATTTCCTGTTGGAGTTCAAGCGTAGAAAGTTGCAACAAACGAATAGCTTGTTGGAGCTGTGGTGTCATAGCCAGTTGCTGACTAAGCCTGAGTTGCAAACTTTGCTTCATAGCGTTAAATCAATTCTCCTGGCCGAATTAGAGCCGGAAACCTTCGCCTAAATAAACGCGCTTCACCTGTTCATTATTAAGAATATCATTAGGTGTGCCGTGAGCAATCAGATGCCCTTGGCTGACAATATAAGCACGTTCGCATACATCCAATGTTTCACGGACATTGTGGTCTGTGATAAGGACCCCTAGTCCATAATCTCTCAAATGCTGAATAATCTTCTTGATATCGATGACTGAGATAGGATCTACGCCAGCGAAAGGTTCATCCAGCAAAATAAATTTAGGATTAGCTGCCAGCGCTCTGGCAATCTCTACGCGGCGACGTTCACCTCCGGAAAGTGATTGACCAAGATTGTCTCGTAGGTGGCTGATATGGAACTCTTCCATCAGCTCTTCGGCACGTTCTTTCCGCTGTTCTTGAGTCAAATCTTGGCGGATCTCCAATACAGCCATCAGGTTGTCGAATACGCTTAGACGGCGGAAAATAGAAGCTTCCTGAGGCAAATAACCGATACCACGTCGTGCCCGTTCGTGAAGTGGCAGTAGGCTAATATCTTCATTATCAATGGTAATTGTCCCGGTATCCCGTGAAACGATACCGACGACCATATAGAAAGTCGTCGTTTTCCCTGCACCGTTCGGACCAAGCAGGCCGACAATTTCGCCGGAGTTCACGTTTAGGCTAACATTTTCAACGACCTTACGGCCTTTGTAAGCTTTTGCCAGGTTTTCTGCGTTTAGTATTGCCATATATCGTTATTTACTCTTGTTGTTAACCCCAGCAGGGCCTTCTTCTTGTAATTGAGAAGGTAGTAGGACGGTTGTCACTCGTTTACCTTTGTCACTAAACGCTTCCATTTGCTGAGTTGGGACTAGATAGGTGATACGGTCGCCTTTTATATTGCTGTCTAACTGTTCCAAATAGGCATTGCCAGTGAGTGTAACCAGCTCTTTATCCATTTCGTAACGTATTTTGGAACCGCGGCCCTTGATTGGTTTGCCATTGTCCTGTAATTGATAGAAGGTTACCGGATTGCCAAATGCTTCAATAACCATTTTCTTAGAATCGCCATCTGGGCGAGTCACAACAACTTTGTCAGCGCGGATATCGATAGAACCCTGTTTGATGATCACATCTTCTGTAAATGTGGAAGTGTTCCTTGTCATGTCAAGGGCTTGTTTAACAGAATCGATAGAAATGGGTTTCTGTGTGTCATCTTTCAGTGCCATAGCGGGAAGACTGACTACAAAGATAGCACTGGCAATAAAAGCATTACGGATTCTGTTTTTCATGTTGGATTTCATAGTAGGTGTTAACCTTTTCAATCAGTTCAGCGGTTTTGTTTCGCAGGTTGCCACGCATTTTCATACCGACGGATTTTAGCCCGACACCAATCAGTGTGACCTGATCGTCAGATGAAACATCCTGAGTGACCAAGTTGATGATAGCGTTCTCTGTAGTAATACGTTGTAATTGTGACGTATTAGTCAGACTGTCAACCTGTACGTCTCCGTAAAGATAGAGCATTTTGTCATTAGTTAGTTTGGCTTTGTTAGCACGAACTGTCCATGTAGCAATGGCATTTGAGTCATAAGTAATTAATACCGGTTTGGTAAACCAGGTAAGTTTTGACTCTGCATAGTTTTGGACGTCATCAGCGACCAGTTTATACGTCAATTTCCCCGTAGGGTCATAAACAAAAGTTATAGCTTCCTGACTTTGATAGGTTGGCTGACTGTTATCTGTGGCAGAAGATGATTTAATCTCATCTGAATCAGACAAGTTCCAGCCAATTAACGCCAGGATGATTAATACCAGAGTTATCACCAACCAGGATTTGATTCTATCCATTCTCGTTTCACTTCAACCTACTATATTGATAATCCTTTGGCTTCTTCCAGCTTATTCTGAGCAAAAAGCACCAAATCACAAAGTTCCCTTACCGCACCGTGTCCCCCTGCAATTTGGGTGACATAATGCGCTTTTGGTAAGAGTAATGGATGTGCATCTGCCACAGCGACAGATAACCCCACTTGTTCCATGACAGGCCAGTCAATCAGATCATCACCAATATAAGCAACCTGTTCTGGTTTTAATCCCAGTTTATCTAACAATTCTTTGTACGCCAAAACCTTATCACTTTGTCCTTGGTAAAGATGTGTAATACCCAAGGTATTTGCTCGATCTTCCAGCAATTTTGCTTTACGGCCGGTAATAATAGCGACTTCGATTCCTGAAGTAATTAAGCAGCGAATTCCGTAACCATCTCTAACATTAAATGTTTTTAATTCTTCACCGTTATTGCCCATATAGATCCGGCCATCGGACATAACACCGTCAACATCGCAAATCAGCAAGCGGATTTTACGGGCTTTTTCAATAACGTCTTTATTAACTGGACCATAACAGGTGTCCAAATAAACTAATTGGCTCATTAAGGCATTTTCTCCGGTTACACCACACCAGCTTGTAGCAGGTCATGCATATGTAATACACCAAGCAATTTATTGTCCTCTGCAACCAATAAGGACGTGATATGGTGTGACTGCATTAAATTCAATGCATCAACTGCAAGGGCATTTGGTTTGATGCGGAAGCCACCTGTTGTCATAACATCTGAAATTTTGACATTGTACAAATCGACGCCCATATCAAACACTCGCCGTAAATCACCATCAGTAAAAATACCATCAATATACATATTTTCATCGCAAATGACGGTCATCCCCAGTTTTTGTCGGGTGATTTCGAGCAGTGCTTCGCGTAAGGTGGCGTGACGATTAACCTTTGGAATATCATCGCCTGTATTCATCAAATCACTCACCAGTAGCAGAAGTTTGCGTCCAAGAGTGCCGCCTGGATGTGATAGTGCGAAATCTTCAGCAGTAAAGCCGCGTGCCTGGAGCAATGCAACCGCTAAAGCATCACCCATAACCAGTGTTGCAGTGGTACTGGTTGTAGGAGCCAAACCTAGCGGACAAGCTTCCTGCGGGACTTTGATACACAGGTGGATATCGGCGGCTTTTCCCATATTACTGTTGTAATTGTTAGTCATGCAGATAAGCGGGATTTTTTGGCGTTTTAATGCGGGAATCAGCGATAAAATTTCACTGGATTCACCCGAATTTGAGATGGCTAAGACAATGTCTTTAGGTGTGATCATGCCGAGATCGCCGTGGCTGGCTTCTCCCGGATGAACGAAAAAGGATGGTGTACCGGTGCTGGCGAAAGTGGCAGCAATTTTACACCCGATATGGCCGGATTTACCCATCCCCATGACAATCACTTTACCTTCGCAGTTGAACATCAGTTCACAGATACGGTCAAAATCTCCGTTTATATGTTGTTCAAGTTCTGTTAATCCATCCCGTTCTATGTGTAATACTTTTTTACCCGCTTGCTGAAAATCAATCTTAGGCATTTCTTTTTCCTACTCATTCGTGTTTATTCAATGCTGTAATTGGGAAATAAACAGTACGATAAAATAAGCGATAAAGCAGCTTAATAACAGGACACCTTTAAATCGGTTTAATCGGTGTTTACGACCCAGACAAAATGCAGTAAATATTATGCTGGCTACCATCATTACCCAAAAGTCACGATGGAAAGATTCAGGTGAAATGGCTGCTGGTGAGAGTAATGCGGGAAGGCCCAAAACAATTGATATATTGAATATATTCGAACCTATAATATTCCCGAATGCGATGTCATCTTCGCCTTTGAATGCTGCGGCAATGGAGGTTGCTAATTCTGGCAGGCTGGTACCGACCGCAAGTACGGTAAGCCCGATAACTAATTCACTGATGCCATAAATGCGGGCAATAACAGTTGCATTATCAATAACCATACGAGTTGCCATAGGTAAAATAAGTAACCCTAATAGAATCCAAAGCAGGGCAATGTGTTTATTGCCTTCGACCGGTAATTCCGCAGCCTGTTCTTGCGTATAAATATCCGCTTCGGCGCGGCGCGGTAGAGCAACCATTTTTATCATCAGTAAGATATACACTATGGCGGAAGCGAGTAATACCAACCCATCCATCCGGCTGAGATAGTGATCACTCATTAAATAACCACAGAAGACGGTGAGCAGTAGCATCAACAGCAGTTCCTGCCGCAGGATATCTGATTTTACTTCCATTGGGCGAATAAATGCAGCAGCACCGGGTATTAATAGCAGATTAGTAATGTTGGAGCCAATAACATTACCCACGGCCATATCAGGTTGATTATCTAGCATTGCAGTAACTGAAACCATTAATTCTGGTAGAGAAGTTCCAATGCCAACAATGGTAATACCAATAATAAATGCAGGCAGTCCCAGAGTACGGGCAAAAATTGCAGCACCATATACTAATCTATCGGAACCATATACCAGTAAAATCAACCCGGCAATTAGAAGTAAAAAGGTCAGAAGCATGAAGCGTCCCTTGTAAGGTATATTCCGAATTAATGTTAACGCTGGTTGATTTTCTAAACAAAAATTGTCTGCCCAGTTAGATGGGACATATTCTGACGGCGGTGGATAGAAAAGTAAAATTTGTCATCACATTAATGGCGAAAATTTTCCAGTTTTTTTGTAGTATATATGATTAATATATGAACCAAATATTAAAGCCAATTTATTAACCGTTAAGGGCTATCAATAATGAATCAACAGACAGCAAATCTCATCGAGATCCGTGGTATGTATTTTACCCGTGGTAACCGTTTGATTTTTGCTGATATTAATCTAGTTGTGCCTAGAGGAAAAGTCACTGCAATTATGGGGCCTTCTGGGATAGGGAAAACGACACTATTACGATTAATTGGTGGTCAGTTACGTCCTGAACGTGGAGAGATCTGGTTTGATGGTGATAATATTCCTGCTTTATCCCGTTCTCACTTGTATGCTGCTCGCAAGAAGATGAGTATGCTGTTTCAATCTGGGGCATTATTCACTGATCTCAATGTCTTTGAGAACGTTGCTTTTCCGCTGCGTGAACATACGAACCTGCCTGAAGAAATTATACAGACCACGGTAATGATGAAATTAGAGGCGGTAGGATTACGTGGTGCCGCGAATTTGATGCCTTCCGAACTTTCCGGTGGTATGGCAAGGCGTGCGGCTCTGGCTCGTGCCATTGCACTTGATCCTGATCTGATTATGTTTGATGAGCCTTTTGTTGGTCAGGACCCGATTACGATGGGGGTTTTGGTGAAGTTGATTGATGAGCTGAATAAGGCACTTGGCGTTACCTGTGTGGTTGTTTCCCACGATGTACCGGAAGTTCTGAGCATTGCAGATTACGCTTATATTATCGCTGAACAACAGATTATTGCTGAGGGTACAGCTCAACAGTTGCACTCTAATTCTGATAGGCGAGTACGGCAATTTCTGGATGGTATTGCTGATGGGCCGGTACCTTTCCGTTTCCCGGCAGGGGATTATAAAACTGAGTTATTAGGATAATGGGATGTTAATGTTAACACAGGCGCTGGCGGCACTTGGCCGACGAGCCATTGAGGTGTTTGCCTCTTTTGGCCGTGCAGGTTTTATGCTGTTCCGCGCGATAATTGGCAAGCCAGAACCTGCCAGACAATGGCCGTTACTCCGACAGCAGCTTTACAGCGTGGGTGTTCGGTCATTATTGATTATTATCGTTTCAGGGCTGTTTATTGGCATGGTGCTTGGCTTACAGGGGTATCTGGTACTGACAACATACAGCGCGGAAGCCAGTCTTGGTATGATGGTGGCGATATCTCTGTTACGTGAATTGGGGCCGGTGGTCACGGCACTGTTGTTTGCTGGTCGAGCAGGATCAGCCCTGACCGCAGAGATCGGTTTGATGAAAGCCACGGAGCAAATTTCCAGCCTGGAGATGATGGCGGTAGATCCATTACGGCGTGTGATAGCTCCCCGTTTCTGGGCCGGGTTTATCAGTATGCCGCTATTATCTTTGATTTTTGTTGCGGTAGGTATTTGGGGCGGTGCGATGGTTGGTGTTGATTGGAAGGGGATTGACAGTGGCTTCTTCTGGTCTTCCATGCAGTCTGCTATCGAGTGGCAGAAAGATTTGCTTAATTGTTTTATTAAAAGTGTCGTTTTCGCCATTACTGTGACCTGGATTGCTCTATTCAATGGTTATGACGCGATCCCGACTTCGGAAGGGATAAGCCGAGCAACGACCAGAACGGTGGTTCATGCGTCGTTAGCGGTTTTAGGTTTGGATTTTGTGCTGACAGCACTCATGTTTGGGAACTAAGCCAATGCAAAGCAAGAAAAGTGAAATTTGGGTTGGATTTTTTGTCTTGATTGCACTGGCTGCAATCGTCTTTTTATGCTTAAAAGTGGCAGATATTAAATCGGTAGGCAACCAGCCAACTTACCGTTTGTACGCAACTTTTGACAATATTGGAGGTTTGAAAGTGCGTTCACCGGTAAAAATTGGGGGTGTGGTGATTGGTCGTGTTGCAAGTATCTCTCTTGATGAAAAAACTTATACGCCGCAAGTGGCACTGGATATTATGAAGCAATATGACCATATCCCTGATACCAGTTCTCTTTCCATTCGTACTTCTGGCCTATTAGGTGAACAATATATTGCCTTGAATATAGGGTTTGAAGATCCCGATATGGACACCCGTATTCTGAAAGAGGGTGACCGCGTACAAGATACCAAATCAGCAATGGTACTTGAGGATCTCATCGGCCAGTTCTTGTATAAGAGTGGTGATAATGTCCAAAGTGGGGCAGAGCACCCGCCGACACCTTAGCCAGCAACTGAATATCATTAAGAGGAACCCATTATGTTGAAGAGATTATTAATGATGGCGCTATTGGTTTTTGCGCCATTAGCGAGCGCAGTTGATCAAACGAATCCTTATAAGCTGATGCAGGATGCGGCGGAAAAGACTTTTACTCGTTTGAAAAATAGCCAATCACAAATTCGTCAAAATCCAGATTATCTGCGTAAAGTGGTGAAAGAGGAGCTACTGCCTTATGTCCATATCAAATACGCAGGGGCATTGGTTCTGGGGAAATACTATAAAGATACGACTCCAGAGCAGCGCAAGGCTTATTTTGTTGCATTTGAATCTTATCTTGAGCAGGCCTATGGGCAGGCTTTGGCAATGTATCATAATCAAACTTACCAGATTGACCCTGAAAAGCCGTTAGGGGACAGCAATGTTATTGCTATTCGTGTCACTATTATCGATCCGAATGGCCGTCCTCCTGTCCGTCTTGATTTCCAATGGCGCAAAAACAGCAAAACTGGTTACTGGCAGGCATTTGATATGATTGCTGAGGGAGTCAGTATGATTACGACTAAACAGAGTGAATGGGCCTCTATCTTGCGTCAGCAAGGTATTGATGGCTTAACTAAGCAGCTTGAAATCAGTGCCCGTCAGCCAATTACTCTGGAAGAGAAAAAATAAGATGGCTGAGAGTCTGATCTGGGAAAAAATAGGGCAAACATTGATTCTCAAGGGCACTTTGGATCGTAATAGTTTGCTTCCTCTCTGGCAGCAAAAAGAGAAATTATTGGTCGATATCAATGACATCAATGTGTCACAACTTGAATATGTGGATTCTACCGGGTTAGCTCTTTTAGTCCGTTTCAAACATCATATGCAAAAGAGAGGGGATAAATTGCGCTTTTCTGGCATTGATGAACGGCTTAACACCCTGATTAAGCTCTATGATATGCAAGAAATGATCATTGATAGCTAACCGATAATCTCATTAATTATCTGTACATACCCTATGGATTTCAAGATGCATTGCGGCGGCAAGGGAGAGAATCCCCGGGAGCATAGATAACGATGTGACCGGGGTGAGCGAGTGCAGCCAACAAAGAGGCAACTTGAAAGATAACGGGTATAATCAGCGCCCTTGTAAGCAGAAATATTACAAGGGCGTTTTCATAGTTTAAGAATAAGCAGGATTCTATTAGGATAGATGGCTGTCTATTATTTATTTCTAACTACATACCCTATGGATTTCAAGATGCATCGCGGCGGCAAGGGAGCGAATCCCCGGGAGCATAGAGAACTATGTGACCGGGGTGAGTGAGTGCAGCCAACAAAGAGGCAACTTGAAAGATGACGGGTACAGAACATTGAGCAATTATGGATACTAATGAGATTAAACAAGTGCTGATGGATAAATTAGCACTGGATGAAGTCATCGTTAACGGAGATGGCAGCCATTTCCAGGTTATTGTGGTTGGTGAAATGTTTGCCGGCATGAGCCGGGTAAAACAGCAGCAAGCCGTTTATGCGCCTTTGATGGAATACATTGCTGATAATCGTATTCATGCCTTGTCAATTAAAGCCTACACACCGGATGATTGGAAACGGGATCGCAAGCTCAACGGTTTTTAATGTTGTTTGCCTCGCCGCGAACAGCAAATTATATAAAGAGAGTCGTCACAGATGGATAAATTTCGTGTGAAAGGGCCTACTCGTCTGTCGGGTGAGGTTACTATTTCCGGGGCAAAAAATGCTGCACTGCCAATCCTGTTCGCCGCGTTGTTGGCTGAAGAGCCTGTTGAGTTGCAAAATGTTCCAGAATTGAAAGATATTGATACCACTATCAAATTGTTGAATCGCCTTGGGACTAAAGTTGAACGTAATGGTTCTGTATTTGTAGATGCCCGCGATGTGAATCAATATTGTGCGCCTTATGAGCTAGTAAAAACCATGCGTGCCTCTATTTGGGCGTTAGGTCCTTTGGTGGCGCGTTTTGGTCAGGGGCAAGTTTCTTTACCGGGGGGATGTGCGATTGGCGCCCGCCCGGTTGATCTGCATATTAGTGGCTTGGAACAGTTAGGTGCTGAAATTGTGCTGGAAGAGGGCTACGTTAAGGCTTCCGTTAATGGGCGTCTGAAAGGGGCTTGCATTGTGATGGATAAAGTCAGCGTTGGAGCGACAGTCACGATTATGACCGCGGCAACGTTGGCAGAAGGGACAACAGTTATTGAGAATGCAGCACGTGAACCTGAAATCGAAGATACGGCTAATTTTCTCAATACCTTGGGTGCAAAAATCACCGGAGCGGGTACAGACCATATCACCATTGAAGGTGTAGAACGTCTTGGTGGTGGTGTATATCGTGTACTACCTGATCGGATTGAAACGGGGACATTTCTTGTTGCGGCGGCGATATCCGGTGGCAAGGTAGTTTGCCGTCATGCTCAGCCTAATACGCTGGATGCGGTATTAGCTAAATTGCGTGAGGCGGGTGCGGATATTGCAATTGGTAAAGATTGGGTAAGCCTTGATATGCACGGTAAGCGCCCTAAAGCTGTGACATTACGTACTGCTCCGCACCCCGGTTTCCCGACTGATATGCAGGCGCAGTTCAGCTTGTTGAATTTGGTTGCTGAAGGTGCAGGGATGATTACTGAAACTATTTTCGAAAACCGTTTCATGCATATTCCTGAATTAATTCGGATGGGAGCTCATGCGGAAATTGAAAGTAATACTGTGCTTTGTCATGGTGTTAAAAAATTATCTAGTGCTCAGGTGATGGCGACGGATTTACGTGCATCGGCAAGCTTGGTTCTGGCGGGTTGTATTGCGGAAGGCGTAACGGTTGTTGACCGTATTTATCATATTGACCGGGGTTATGAACATATCGAAGATAAGTTGCGTGGACTTGGTGCAAACATTGAACGAGTGAAATCAACGTAGGCTTACTGTAGGTATGCGCCAAGATAGATTATAAGAAAGCCGGAAGATCACTGGGATCTTCCGGTGTTTTTAGACGTAAAAAAGATTTTCTCGAACAAAAGAAATGACTTCGTCTTTACTTAATTCAAATACAGGATCTGCATCCATTCCTTTTAAATAATCAACAACATATCTTAGCCTCTCATCATCAATGTCATGATCAAGGTAAAATTCATATGCATATCTAGCAATGTTAGCAGTATCGTAATTTTCTTGAAGTTTTTCATTCAGGCCACTTATAAAAAGATGGATTAGATTGTTCATGACAATCCCCCACATTTTTTAATAGCTTTTCCTGAAGTTGTTGCTATGCCTGAATCTATATCCGCTTTGGTAGGTGGATAATGAGGTAAATCCAATACCCGGCCATCTTTCATCTTAGGATGTACACGATTAACCTTGCTGGAATGATCGTAAGTTTCTTCCCAAGACTTCACACTTCCTGTTGATGGATTCCACTCTGTGACATGAGAACGTCCACGCGTTGGCCCTTCAGTTCTAGCTAACGCTTCCTTATCATAATAACGGATTCGTCCATCAGGTAATTCGCGGATATTTACGGCAGAACCTTGAGCTTTTTGTAAAGCTCTAAGTTTCCGATTTAATAATTGCGAAGGTGAACCCGCTAACCCTAAAGGGTCAATCCAGTTTACCGGATCATGGACATAGCTGTACGGGTTAAATCCGCCACTAAGATTCAAAGGGTCCGGCGATAAGTACTGGCCTGTATCACTCTCGTAATAACGGTGCCGATTATAAAATAAACCGCTTTCCGTGTCTTCATATTGGCCACAAAACCTGAGATTACAGGTCAGATTCCGCGGGTCATTGACCGTCAGCACCGGCCAGCATTCCGGCTCGCCCCAGGTGAGTAATCGTCCTGCCCAGATCAGTTCCCCTGCCTCGGTCAGAATTTCCCGCACCGTCCCCTGGTGATCACTCACGACATAATATAGCTGGCCTTTTTCAAACCGGGCCGAAGGCGTCAGGGCACCCGGCTCATACAGCCAGTGAATGCTGTTCTCATACCCGACGGTGCCGTCCGCATACACCGGCGTCTCTTCAATCAGCTGCTCCCCGCTCCACAGGTAATCGTAGCCGATTATCGCGGTCGGTTTCACCGGCGGTCCGGCGGTGTCCTCCTCTTTCCGCTTGCTAATCCGTCGCCCGAAAGCATCATAGCCATAGCGCCAGCGCGTGCCTTCCGGGCTGATAACCCCGGTCAGCCGGTCCTGCGCATCCCAGCGGTAGCGCCAGGTCCGCGGCCGGTAGCCCCGTCGCTGCTCGGTTTTCTCTGTTCGTCGCCCGTTTTCATCGTAGCGATAAGCGCAGGCGCCGTGCTGAATCACCCGCCCCGCCTGCTGGGTGTGGTAGCTCTGGCGTAGGTCTTCACTGAGCCGTTCCGGTACCCGTTTTTGGTAATGCAGATGCTGGCCGGCATCATACACAAACTGTTCGTCACAGGCTCGCGGCCCGCCAAACTGGGCGGTCACCACCTGGTCATTGGCATTGTAGCCGTAGCGCGTCTCGTCCCAGCGGGTGTCTTCAATGCAGGCCACGTTGTAGGCCGGGGTGTAATGCCAGTGGCGGGTGACCGCGCTGCCCCGCGGCGGGAAATGCGGGTCGGCCTCGTACAGCGTCTGTTTGAACCAGTCGGAGCTGCG
>NZ_JAJAFZ010000229.1:0-565 GCF_025384895.1 Photorhabdus kayaii | reverse complement strand
TCCTGCCACGCTTCCTGGCGGGTAATGCGGTCGTCGTCGGTGTAACACCAGCGCAGCAGCTGGTGATTGGGGTAACGGGCAGTCAGGCGGCGTCCGGCGGCGTCATACTGATAATGAATGGTCCGGCCGGTAAAATCGGTTTCGCTAATCACCCGGCCGGCTGGGTCACGGGTGTAATGGTAAGTTTCACCGGTTTCGTTGGTCACGGTTTTCAGGCGGGTCAGTCGGTCGTAGCCAAAGGTCAGGGCCGTGCCATCCGGGCGGGTGAGGTGGCTGAGCCGGTCGAAGGCGTCATAGGTATAGCGGGTGGTCCGGCCTTCCCCGTCAGTCACCGCCGAGACCCGGCGCTCGCTGTCGTAGTCAATGGTCTGCCGGAGGCCGTCCGGCAAGCAAATCTCGCTGACGCTGCCCGCCGGGCTGGCGTGAAACGGGCTGTGGTGGTAGTCGGTCTGCTGATGTAACGCGTCGGTGACCCGCAGCAGCCGGCCCAGGCCGTCGGTGTCAAACCGGGTCAGGGCGCCGTCCGGGGCCTGAATTTCACTGAGCTGCTGCCGTTCATAGCCGT
>NZ_JAJAFZ010000228.1:0-568 GCF_025384895.1 Photorhabdus kayaii | reverse complement strand
TCACAAAATGGCTTTTCTGGAACTAATTTCTTTGGCATAACTCCCCATCCCAAAGGTTGATTGAAAGTTGAAAGAGAAACAACAGTACAATCAATAACGTAATCAACAACACCATCATCATGTCCCCGTAAAAACGGGGAGCAAATTGTAACAAATGGTGATAGTTCTGTATTTAGCGGTTTATCCCCGTCACGCATCGCGTAATTTAAGCGTCATCAGCCCTGCCTGTAAGGCCCCCACCGGATCAAAATCAAGCCAGATTAAATCACCGCAATCAGGAATAAAAAGAGAAACCATCAGAGTAATTCCTTACCAACTGGTGAGCCAAAATTTACCTTTTCGTGAACATTTTCTGGTGTGATACCGGCTAACAGTGCATCAAGAGAATATTCTTTCGCTTTTACAGGAATAATGATAATGCGACCATTTTCGACTGCAATATCAACTGTATCATCAACGTTCAAGGATGTTGCTTTCATGATAGCTACAGGAAGTCGTACAGACGGACTATTACCCCATTTTTTTATTACTGAATAAGTCATTAATGCACCTCGATAATAATGATGAT
>NZ_JAJAFZ010000227.1:0-574 GCF_025384895.1 Photorhabdus kayaii | reverse complement strand
TCGGCCCATTTGGGGCCGAACAGCCCGGCCAGGGCGGCGGTGGAGCGGTAAGTCCGGTTCAGGGTCAGCGGCAGCACCCCCGGCAACGCCAGCACCGGCCAGACCTGTAGGAAGTCGCCGGTCGCCACGTCTACTGGCTCCCCGGCTTTGCTGCAAAGCTGACGGTCACAGCCGGTTTTTTTCACCGACGGGGCGGGGGGCGCTTCATGGGGGCGGTTTTTGTTCCCTCTGGGCAGGGGGAGGAGGCCGGCCAGCACCACGGCCCAGCGTAAGGCCCGGTCGCTGCTGACCATGATGTCATAGACGCCTTCGGTCTCCTGGGTGAGGGCAATGGATGCCGCGCCGCTGTTGATATTAGCGTCACAGGTGGTGCGGTGGCCCAGCCGGGCAATGGGCTTGCCGTTGGCAAACACCGTTTTCGCGCCTTCGGCAATCACTGCCGGGCCGGGGTGGTCGCTGCAGGCAATTTTATCGCCGGCCCGGGCCACCGGTTTGCCTTCAAAAAAGACATTGGGCGAGCCTTCAATAATGGTGCCTTTATTCTGGCCGTATTGCCCGATAGCGGCCCCGATAC
>NZ_JAJAFZ010000226.1:0-576 GCF_025384895.1 Photorhabdus kayaii | reverse complement strand
CTGGATAATCAGCATACAAAGGAACTTGCCAATGCCAAATCTAAAATTGATGTTCTGCGCAATGATGTTGCCGCTGGTCATCGCCGGTTGCGCATCGCGGCCACCTGTAATCAAGGCGAAGCCGGTTCCTCCTCCGGCGTGGTTAATGCAACCTCCCCACGATTTAACCCAACAATTGAACAAGATTATTTCGATCTCCGAAAAATGATTGTTGAAAACGAGCAGCAAATAAAATATTTGCAGGACTACATCAAAACTCAGTGTCAGCAATAGAAAGACGGAAAAGCGAGACATAGCCCCGCTGAATTAATCAACCTATCTTACTTACGATAGGAATAGACATCCTTAATGTGCTTATGGAAATACCGCCCCTTAGAAGGTGCATTCATCAATCCTTGGTGTATCTGTGGAGGAACACCATAGTATTGATATATCCCACCATCACGGAAAGCTATTTCCAATGTTTTTGTAGCTTGGTTATAACCAACAGAATGAAGGTTTGAAGATGAAACAGGAACTCGATTCACTTTCTAAATCTCCTCTATATGGGAAAAGTCCCGAGGAAATATTAGAATA
>NZ_JAJAFZ010000225.1:0-581 GCF_025384895.1 Photorhabdus kayaii | reverse complement strand
TTGCTGTACAACACAGAAACCGGGTTGAATGTTTCTTTTCATAATACTCTATTTGTTCCTGTGGTAGCTTTTAACATGTTGGCCTGACGTTAGATGACATAACTTAATCAGATAATCGGATTATTTTCAACATATAATAAATGGGTTTCTAATCTCTACAGAGTGAGAATTTATAGGGAGTCGGTGATGTATAAATTCAATCTGATGTTGTCGGTTGATATTGATTAATTTGCAGTTTTTTCTTTGCTAAAGGATAGTAATAGTGAATGGAATTTGTTTATATATTTGGTCTGACTACGAGCCTTCAATATTTACATTTATATAAGATAATTAACAATTTGCTACAATTATCTTATGGAAATTACAATTATTTTATTGAAATCAAAGGAAAATAACTCAGAATGAGAACTTGAACATAAGGTAAATTAAGTAGGTATAGTTATGGCAAATATGATTTATGTGACGATAAAAGGTGAATCTCAGGGGCTTATTTCTCAAGGATGTTCGACTTTGGATTCCATTGGTAATCGGTATCAGCATGGACATGAAAATCAAATTATGGTGTTGCAATTTAATCATGG
>NZ_JAJAFZ010000224.1:0-610 GCF_025384895.1 Photorhabdus kayaii | reverse complement strand
CACGGTTTCAGGTTCTCTTTCACTCCCCTCGCCGGGGTTCTTTTCGCCTTTCCCTCACGGTACTGGTTCACTATCGGTCAGTCAGGAGTATTTAGCCTTGGAGGATGGTCCCCCCACCTTCAGACAGGATTTCTCGTGTCCCGCCTTACTCTTCGAACTCACAACCCGGTCATCTTCGAGTACGGGGCTGTCACCCTCTCTCGCCGGCCTTTCCAGACCGTTCCTCTGATGCCCGAGCTGATGCAGGTTCTGGGCTCCTCCCCGTTCGCTCGCCGCTACTGGGGGAATCTCGGTTGATTTCTTTTCCTCGGGGTACTGAGATGTTTCAGTTCCCCCGGTTCGCCTCATTAACCTATGAATTCAGTTAATGATAGTGCAACGCATTGCACTGGGTTTCCCCATTCGGACATCGCCGGCTATTACGCTTCATATCAGCTTACCGACGCTTTTCGCAGATTAGCACGTCCTTCATCGCCTCTGACTGCCTAGGCATCCACCGTGTACGCTTCGTCGCTTAACCTCACAACCCGAAAGTGTCTCGAATTGTTCAGCTTGAGAGACTCTTCACTCATATCCCAAGGATATCAGTGAGAATTTCAATTTTTCAGCT
>NZ_JAJAFZ010000223.1:0-626 GCF_025384895.1 Photorhabdus kayaii | reverse complement strand
CCTGCGTGCCGCCCGTTTTCCACGCTTTGTGAAATTCTTCTATCAGCCAGCGGCGCTCGTAATAACTGAATATTTTATGGGCGTCTTCCTGACTGTTGACGGGTTCGGAGGTCAGAAGATGCCAGCAAAGCCCATCCTCCGGACCTTTTTCGTAGCAACCGACATAAAATATCCGCACCGCTTCACCGCTTTTTCCTTCGGGGATTTTCAACGTCACTTCGGCATAACGGATATCACAATGCGCGACACGCGCCTGACGCCCGCCTTTCTGTCTGATCTGAACTAATCGTTCTCCAGCACTCTGTAACTGGCTGATAAAGTCATAAAGTTTATCCTGACTTTCCTCAATACGCCGGTTTTGCATCGAACGGATGACGAAACGGTGTTTTTGGCTCGTTTTATAACGCAGATATTCAATGATATCGGCTTCACGGTCACAGACAGAAATCACGTTGGCCATCTGCTCCCCTAACCGGCTGTCGACGGCTTGTGAGGCCCGTTCCCACTTATAACTCTCTTTCCCTTCATAAGGGCGTGTGTCGCGTTGTCGGCTTTTGCCATAATCACTGACATCTCGACACCAGCGCTGTTGCTCTATCAACCCCACGACCTGTTGTTCTTCAGGC
>NZ_JAJAFZ010000222.1:0-627 GCF_025384895.1 Photorhabdus kayaii | reverse complement strand
GCCGCCGGCTAATCCGGCCGCCGCGCCGGCAAGGATAGCGGCGCCGACGCCCGCCGTCGCTATCACAAACGCGCCGGCGGCCACCGCCACGACGGCCCCCAGCAAGACGCCGCCCAGCGCGCCCCATAACCCGGCGCTTTTATTCTGGTGGGCAATCGCGTCCCCGAGCCGGGCGGGCGCGCTCCCCTCGGTGGAGACGGTCTGCATGCCCATCGCGCGGGCGATTTGGTGGCCGATTTTATCGCCGACATAACTGCCGGCAGACGCGCCGACGGCCCCGGCGGCCAGGCCGGCGGCAAAGGGGGCGGCCGCGCCGGTGGCTGCGGCATAAGCCCCGGCCGCCCCCAGAGAAGCCTGGCTGAACGCCTCGCTTTCCAGAAAGGCCAGCGCCTTATCGGAACCCGATGTCGTCCTGGTGGTTCGGGGCGGCGGCGTGGGTTGTGAGGGTTTAGCCGGGGCGGCGGCCTCGGGACCGGGGGCTGTTTGCCGTCGGGCGGCGCCGGCGCCCGCCCAGACATTTTGTAATAGGCTCATGACGACTCCCGGCGGTTAAGGTTCTTCACCCGGACGGGCTTGAAACGAGGTCATGATGGCCAGCATCTGCGCGCGCTGAGCCGGGGTCATGGC
>NZ_JAJAFZ010000221.1:0-632 GCF_025384895.1 Photorhabdus kayaii | reverse complement strand
GCCAGATAAGGAGAAGCGCCGCCCGCCAGTGCCTGACCCATATTTCCGCCAGCGAGTCCCTGAATGGCCGCGGTAGCCGCCTGTAAAGCGGTGTGGTATTTTCCACCGGTGCCCAGGCCAGATTCATTCAACGCCTGGTTATAGGCGGTCTTGTAAATCTGGTCTTTAATTTGTTCCGGGGTGATGTCAGTTTTACCTTTATCCTTCAGTACTTTTATGGCCGCTTCTCTATCCGGGTCACTGATGTTTTCCAGTTTGGCGTGGGCCGCTTTGGTGGCGATAATTGCCCCTTCGGTACTGGCGATATCAATCACCTGCGCACTGATTTCGCCAATCAGTTGGGCCTGTTTCAGTCGTTGTTGCTCTTTCTCTTTGTCAAAGATAGGGCTGAGAGCATTGTTGGCATGGTCGGTATCCCGGCTCAGGGTAGTGATATCCTGTTGCTGGTTATCTTTGTCCCGGATAATCAGGGTACCGTCACTGACCGCGGCGTGAGTGGTGCTTTGGGCGTGGCCTTCCCGGTTAGCGCCGCCCAGGGTATTGGCCGCCATATTACTGAGTAACATGCCGCCTGTTGAGCCGCCCGTGCTGATACTCACGCTATGGTGTTCGGTTTTAAAATCCGCTTTGTT
>NZ_JAJAFZ010000220.1:0-632 GCF_025384895.1 Photorhabdus kayaii | reverse complement strand
AATCATAATACAACTCATTTTCCTCATTGACCCGATTCAATCGCCCGTCAGGGCGTTATTTTCGCTTCGCGGGCATTGACTGGCTCGCCCTCCAGAGATAAAAACAACAAAGCATCGCGACCAGCAAGGCTATCTTCTTGATATTTTGGGCAGTTGCCGCCAAAAGACACTGTATTTGCACCTTCTGCAACCCGCGAAAATGGGCATAACGGTGCCCGTGATGTTGCTTCGCATCCGCAAAACTGCGCTCTATTGTTTCCTTTCGTCGCTTGTAAACTTTTTTACCCCATTCCGTTAGCCGGTTTTCTCTGGCCTGCTCTTTACTGGCCTCCCAGATATGACGGGTTATCGTTTTTCCGCCTTTCGCGTGCGTGCAGGCATCACGCTGCGGGCAACACTGGCAGATAGCCGCCGGGGCCTGATAATGCCGGTATCCCTGACGGTCGGTTGTGGTATAAATCAGTTTTTCTCCCTGCGGGCAGACATAACAATCCTGTAGCTGGTCATAGGTGAAATGTTTCTTCTGAAAGGTATTTGGTCCCTTATTCGGCCGGCGATAACCTATGATGGGGATAATGCCTAACTGTTCCGTCAGATAACAAACCGGGGCCGTAAAATAGCCCGCATCCAAC
>NZ_JAJAFZ010000022.1:0-64485 GCF_025384895.1 Photorhabdus kayaii | reverse complement strand
GATAAAGCAGGGATTGGCGCGATAAAGGGATATAGTCATATAATCACCCGCAGTGCTAAAATGGTTAAATGGATGAAATATGGTGGCTGGGTTGCAATCGGCTTAGACTTTACCGATACCACCGGCCAGGCTATTGATGCCTGTAATTATGGGCAGACCGGAAAATGTGAAAAAGTGGCTATCAAAGAATATAGTAAATTTGTTGGTAGAACGGGTGGTGGGATGGCCATAGGATATGGTGGCACTATGGCAGCAGGAGCAGCATGTGTTGCTCTTGGAGCTGCAACAGGAGGTTTAGTTGCCGGACTTTGCATGGTTGGTGGCGGTTTAGCAGGAGGCTATGTTGGAAGTAAAGGTGGCGAAAAGGCTGCTGAATTCGTTGTAGATTCGTTTATTGGAAATTGACTATGTGCATATTGGATTTGGTAATGACCATATGTTTTTTCTTATCTATTTTATTTTTGGTTATATCAATAGCCATTTACAAAATAAACCAAAAAAAGATGGATAAAATTATTGAATTATATATAGAAGAAGGACTTTATTTACCAACAGGCATAATAATACAACGCTTCGGAAGGATGCGTGATCAGATTCACGTCGTTTTGTTCTTCTACATGCTGTTAACTGGAAAAAAAATGAAGATAAATCAGCCTGATAGTAAATACATGCACCAAGAATCTTATTACTTTATTCAAAATCTACCCTCCAGTTTAACGCATTGGATGAAAACATGCATCATTATCACTTATATAGGTGTAGCATTTGCTCTCATATTAACAATAATAATATTAATTCAAAAATATTATTCATCGTGCTAAATGGATATGCGTAGCTGTCTGTAGTGTAGTAGGTGGAGTTGCCGGAAGCAAAGCAGGAGATCTTTTAATAGACAAAATAGTAAGTAAATAACATGAACATCTTAATTAATACAGTTAACTTTATCATGATTTCTTTATTTTTAGTTAGTATGTTTTTGTTGCCATCTTTATTCGTTTTTTATGGAATAAATAAAAAATCCTTCATAGAAATCAGAGGCGAATATATACAAAATGGTTTTTTTATACCACAAATTATATATGTAATATCGTTTTCTGGCTTCTATGGGAGTTATTATCTATCATGTTTCCTCTACCAGATAATAACTAGAAGAAAGACTATAATATCTCGTGCTTTTATAGGTAATTCCATCCCGCAAGAAGCATATGAGTTCGCAAAGAGTATACCTAAAAAACTTGCATCAATAATGATTATCTATTATTATTTATTCTCTGCCTCTATATTCTTATTCATTTTAAGCTGTCTACTTCTCTTGTTATACAAGTAATTAACGAATACATAAAACACACCCTATTAATTAAAATACCAATGGGAAATTAACATGAACAGTTCAACTCTTATCATTATGACTATCCTTTATATTTCATTTCTTTTTTTTAGTTGTATCAATCATTATTTACAAAATAAATCAGAGTAAGATGGATGAAATTATTGAATCATATATAGAAAAAGGGCTTTATTTATCAGCAGCTGTAAAGCTGGGCCGTTTTTTGGGTGTTTATGGTCAGTTTCAAGTTGCTATTTTTTTACCAATTACTCATTGGAAAAATAATAAGAATCAATGAAAAGGATAGTAAATATATGTATAAAGAGTCCTACGATTTTATTCAGCGATTACCGAAAAATATGACAAATTGGTTAAAGATCTATATTTTGACTAACTCCATCAGCATATTATCCTTCTCTATTGGAATGATATTTGTTTTATATTTCAAATACACCTGACAGACTACAAACTTATATTTAACATTTAATTTAAATATAAACAGAGTCACATATATCATCTTATTTATTTCTTACATTTCATTATATATTTTTATGATTATCTCTATAGCTATTTACAAAATAAATCAAAAAAATTTCACTCACAAAAAAGCCTGCCGAAACAAGCTGATTAAAGATAAAAAAACCGAGTGAGACGGGTCTATCTTATTTTCTATTGATTTTCAACGGATCTTTTTGCCACTTTCTAGCAAGCCACTCATATTCTTGGTAATAAGTTTGGCTATTAAATTTCTCTCTCAAAGCTTTTATAAAAGGTTCTACTATCTCAAAGTTTTTAACTGCCGTACTATACAGTACTTCCTTTAACATACATTCATCATAAATGTTATTTTTTACGTTAACTGATACCCTTTCAAAAAAGTTAAGAAAATAGTGAATGCGCCTTCTGTCTTCAACGTTTTCTTCTGTTAGATCTTCTGTTAGATCTTCGTCATAGACATAAGATCTAAAGGACCTACCTGACTCATGGATTTTTCTGATAACTTTGTGACTCTACTTTCAGAAAGAAAAATAGCCGTCTGTGACTTTCTAGCCGTTTTTGAGTTACTTGTTATGGCACATATAGCAACAATTACACCGATAGTTACTGCAAATGCACTTACTATTTGGGCGATGGCCGTCGCATATTGCCAATTTTCACTCAAAATAATCGAACTTTCTGCTGCCATATCATCATCCTTAAAAAAGCGGAGGCTCTGCTCCGCTTTTCGCTTAACCTGTCCATTACCTGTATACTCTACTATTTTAATGGTTAAACCCATTCGAATTCATCACAAATAAATCTTTTCATCATCTACACCTCTCTTGTTTAGTAGATACCAGTAAAGGTTTACATAGGTAACAATCCCATTTGTCATGGGTACTACATGGCTCACCGGTTTTTTATCAAATTGATGTCACTTAACATGATATAAATTTATATCACCTAACGTGATAATAGTTCGATTGAACCCCTAGTTCAACAAATTTAACAACCAGAGTTTTGATTTTCATCTCCATTCTGATACCGGTTATCAACAGAATTTAGAGTATGGACGATCTTCATCTTCCATACAGAAAAAACTGTCAATCCATCCGCATCAACAGGTAAAAACGGACGGAAGCTATCACAAACTCTTTAAGGTGTTAAGGTAACAAAAATGGTATACTCCACCGCCTAAATCCCATTTAAATATTATTTACAGAGCGTCCGTGGTGGATCAGAAACAACAATATAACCTGAACAAATTACAGAAGCGCTTACGCCGTGATGTCGGTCAAGCAATCGCTGATTTCAATATGATTGAGGAAGGCGATCGCATTATGGTCTGCCTTTCTGGTGGTAAAGACAGCTATACCCTGCTGTCCATCCTGCAAAATCTGCAAAAAAGTGCTCCGGTTAATTTTTCACTTGTTGCAGTTAATCTGGATCAGAAACAACCCGGTTTTCCTGAGCATATCCTTCCCGCTTATCTGGATGAACTGGGTGTCGAATATAAAATTGTCGAAGAAAACACTTATGGCATAGTGAAAGAGAAGATACCCGAAGGTAAAACAACTTGTTCTCTTTGTTCCCGCCTACGCCGTGGCATCTTATATCGCACTGCCACTGAGTTGGGCGCAACGAAAATTGCATTAGGCCATCACCGTGATGATATTTTGCAAACCTTATTTCTCAATATGTTTTATGGCGGCAAACTAAAAGGTATGCCACCAAAGTTGATGAGTGATGATGGTAAACATATTGTCATTCGCCCTCTCGCTTATTGCCGCGAGAAAGATATTGAGCGCTATGCAACCGCCAAAGCATTCCCGATCATTCCTTGTAATCTCTGTGGTTCGCAACCCAATTTGCAACGCCAGGTTATCAAGGATATGTTACGGGAATGGGATAAGCGTTATCCGGGCAGAATTGAAACCATGTTTCGTGCGGTACAAAATGTCGTTCCATCACATCTCAGCGATTTTAATCTATTCGATTTTAAAAATATCACTCACGACAGCGAAATTATCGATGGTGGCGATCTCGCCTTTGACCGCGAGGAATTACCCATACAACCCGTTGTTGATATAGAAGATCAACCCGATTATCAATCAGAACGGCTGGATATCATTGAAGTCAAATAGTTATTCCGCTCTGGATATACTTCAGAGCGTTAATTTCTGCTTCTCTTTCACTTTCGTCTTGATTTTTATTTATTTTCCTAAAGCAACAAATGAAAAATAAAAAAAGCCGACATTAGAAATTAATATCGGCACAAGAATGGGCAATTATTCTGTATAAAGACTTATACCCGTCATCTTTCAAGTTGCCTCTTTGTTGGCTGCTCACTCACCCCGGTCACATCGTTATCTATGCTCCCGGGGATTCGCTCCCTTGCCGTCGCGATCCATCTTGAAATCCATAGGGTATATGTGAGAAAAACTACAATTACGGAGAACAACATTCATCGCTTAACGTTGTTTTCACCTGCGAGAGTTATCATGCCTCAATGACGACTGGTGAATATTGATATATCTCAAATTAAGGACTAGTTTTAGTAACACTTCTCCGTAGTTATGTTTCATATCTCCAAATAACTATTTAATTTTCATAGCCATTTACTTCTTTTTAACCAGAAGGCAACAAATATAATCAATCCCAATAACAGCAAACAAAAAATACTAAAACCCAGATGGTTTTCATTACCAGGAATACCGCCAAGGTTGACACCAAATAATCCAGTCAGGAATGTTGTCGGTAAAAAAATCATGGCAAATAATGACATAGTATAAGTACGACGGTTCATCGCATCCGCCATCATAGAGGTAATTTCATCTGAAATAATCGCTGTGCGAGCAATACAACCATCCAAATCATCCAATTCCCTTCCTAAGCGGTCAGATATTTCCTGCATTCGATGACGATCTTCATCACTCATCCAGAGTAATCTTTCATTGGCGAGACGAGAAAATACATCTCTTTGAGGCGCCATATAACGGCGCAGAATAATCAATTGCTTACGCAGTAAAGCCAACCCACCCCGCCCCGGTATCCGTTGCTCAAGAATCATATTCTCAAGCTCAATAAGGTTGTCATGAAGATCTTCAATAAAATTACCCACTTCATCGGTTATTGCATCAGCTATTTCAACCAACCAGTGCCCGGTCGTTTTCGCGCCTATTCCATTCTGTAAATCACTCAGTACCTGTTCCAGTGAATGAACTTTACGATGGCGACTGGAAACGATAATTTCAGAATTAATATAAATACGGAACGTTACCAGTTGATCGGGACGTTCACTTTTATTGCTATTAATTGTTCGCAGCGTAATCATCGTACCATCTCCGGTACGAACTATTTTTGGTCTAAAACTCTCTCCGGCCAGCCCCTTTTTGACTGTTTCTGGTAACAGATCCGTGTCCATTATCCAGCGATAACTTTTGGGATTGTGGTAATCCAGATGTTGCCAGAAAGGTTGAGCTGGTGTGGCTAATCCATTCATGTCAATCGGCGTCATGCCGCCTTGACCATTAAACTGACAAGCATAGACTGCATCAGCCTCTTGCAATGATGAGCCATAAATGGTTTCCACATCCAGCTCCTTACCCTTAATGCTTAATTATGTACATAGTATGACTATATGCCACGTCTTCTGGATTGGTGATCGGATATCCTTTCAACCAAGGTTTTATCAACCTGCCGTTAGTGTACTGATAAATCGGTGCAATAGGCGCCTGTTCAGCAATCATTTGCTCCGCTTTGTTGTAGTCATCGTTTCTTAAGCCATCATCTGTTCGCAAACTAGCAGATTGTAGCAGTTTGTCGTAATTTGCCTGATGGAATTTAGCAATATTGCCACTATGCGTTGACGTTAGCAGACTTAGAAATGTAGATGGCTCGTTATAATCACCCACCCAAGATGCACGAATAACATCAAAATTACCCGTGTTACGGCTATCAATATAAGTTTTCCATTCCTGATTCATCAAACTTACTTGCACCCCCAGTTTTTTCTTCCACATAGAGGCAATAGCAATCGCAATTTTCTGGTGGTTTTCAGAATTATTATAGAGCAGAGAAAGTTTCAATGGATTGTTCGGCCCGTAACCAGCCGCTTGTAACAAAACCTTAGCCTGTTGGTCCAATTCTGCTTGCGTATGTTGTTCCATGTCACTGATCACTGGATGGAAACCCGCGGTCACATCCGGCGTAAAATGCCAGGCAGGTTTCTCCCCTGTCGCCAAGACTTTTTCCGCAATAATTTTACGGTCAATTGTCATAGAAAGCGCTTTACGCACTCTGGCATCATTCGTTGGCGCACGTTGGGTGTTAAAAGCGTAATAATAGGTCCCCAACTGATCCGGCGTATAGACTTGCCCAGGTAATTCATGCTGCAATTTTTTATACATATTTTTCGGGAAAGATTCGGTAATATCCAAATCATCCGCCAGATAGCGTTTAGTCGCGTGCGATTCCTGATTAATTGGTACGAATGTGACTTTGGTCAGGACGGTTTTTTTATGATCCCAGTAATAAGGGTTTGGTGTCAGAACGATTTTTTCATTAACAATTCGATCATGTAATTTGAAAGCACCATTCCCCACCAAATGACCAACTTTTATCCACTCTTTCCCATATTTTTCTACTGTTTTCTTATTTACCGGATAGAGACTGAAATTCGCAGTCAGGTTGGGAAAATAAGGTACAGGCCGGTTTAATGTCACCTTTAATGTGTGCTTATCAATGGCCTCAACACCCAGTTTTGCTGGTAGCAGTTTACCGTCAATAATTTCCTGAGCATTTTCAATACCCGCTAGTGCGGCAAACCAAGCAAAAGATGACGTATTAGCTGGAGTGACCAACCGCTGCCAACTATACACAAAATCTGTCGCGGTAACGGGTTCGCCGTTTGACCAACGGGCATCAGAACGCAAGGTAAAAAACCACGTTTTGTTGTCCGCGGTTTTCCACGCTGTTGCGACACCGGGAATAGCATTGCCATACGCATCCTGATTCACCAGACCTTCAAACAGATCACGCTGAACTTGCGCCTCTGTCAAACCCACAGCATTAATCGGGTCTAAGGATGCCGGTTCGTCTTTTAGGTGACGAACCAGTTCCTGTTTGTCATTAAGCTGAGTGCCAGGAGGAACTTCCGCAGCAAAAGCAGAAACGGTGATAAGAGAACTATTGATAATAAGAAAACTATTGATAAGTAGTGCACAAGAAATCAGATTGAAATAGCGCATAAGGTAATAATCTGCCCTGTTATAAAATAGATATCCCATTACTAAATTATAAGCCATTGTCAGAATGACACAATCAGACAATTTTACTCTCACAAGCACTATTTTTGATGGGCAAGAACTGAATATTCTTCTACACTGGGCAATCGTGGTTCATTTATCAGAGGAAGAAAGCTATGACACAAACAGTAAAATTTCAAGGCAATGATATCGCCGTAAGCGGCCAGTTCCCAAAATCAGGGGAAAAAGCGAAAGATTTTACTCTGACAGCCAAAGATCTCTCCGATGTCTCTCTTAGCCACTATGCCGGAAAAAGTAAGGTGCTGAATATTTTCCCAAGTATCGATACCGGTGTTTGTGCGGCATCAGTACGTAAATTTAATCAGGTAGCGAATGATTTGGAAAATACCGTCGTACTGTGCATTTCTGCCGACCTGCCTTTTGCTCAGTCCCGTTTCTGTGGCGCGGAAGGGTTATCAAATGTCGTCACGCTGTCTACCCTACGTGGCGGTACTTTCAGTGAAGATTATGGCGTTGCCATCAGCGGTAGTCCTCTGAGTGGTCTCACAGCCCGTGCAGTCATTGTGCTTGATGAAAGCGATAACGTGATTTATAGCCAACTGGTTGATGAAATTACTAATGAGCCAAATTACGATAGCGCACTGGCCGCACTGAAATAAATCCCATGATTTATACCCTATGGATTTCAAGATGGATCGCGACGGCAAAGGAGTGAATCCCCGGGAGCATAGCAAACTATGAGACCGGGGTGAGCGAGTGCAGCCAACAAAGAGGCAACTTGAAAGATGACGGGATATAATGCCCACTTCCGGTGGGCATTATTTTATTCATCACCATCCGGCTCATATTCGGTAGCATGCTTCCTGCTACTCAGACCATATTCTCTCAATTTATTGGCAATCGCAGTATGCGATACCCCAAGACGTTTAGCCAGTTTACGCGTACTGGGATAGTGCCGATAAAGACGCGTTAACACCGAACGTTCAAAACGTTTACTGATTTCATCCAGAGAACCATTGAACACATCTTCACTAAAAGAAACCTCTGTTTCAAACTCTGGCAGTTGTATATCCCGCGGCGTCAGCTCCATATTTTCAAGCTGAGTCAGCGCCCGATAGATGGCATTTTGTAACTGCCTTACGTTACCGGGCCAACTGTAACTCGTCAGAAAGTGGGGAAGTTCAGGGGACAATTTCGGTTTCAGTACTCCCTGTTCTTCAGAAAAACGCTCAATAAAATACTCCACCAGCGGCATAATATCTGCTTTACGATCACGCAACGGCGGGAGGGTAATCGCCAACACATTAAGACGATAATAGAGATCTTCGCGAAATTCCCCTCGCTGCACCAATTCAACCAGATTTTTTTGTGTCGCACAGATAACTCTGACATTCACTTTGACTTCATTTTCTTCCCCTACTCGGCGGAAAGTACCGTCATTAAGAAAACGCAGCAGCTTAATTTGCATCTGTGGCGACATTTCGCCAATTTCATCCAGTAAAACAGTGCCGCCATTAGCCTGCTCGAAGAAACCTTTCTTTCCTTCAATCGCATTCGGATAAGCGCCGGCAGCATAGCCAAACAGTTCACTTTCTACTACATCATCCGGCATCGATGCGCAGTTCAACCCCAAAAAGGGCTGTTTTCCGCGTAAGCTGTGCAAATGACAGGCTTTTGCCAAAATGTCTTTGCCAGTTCCTGTTTCACCAATCAGCAACAGTGGCGCATCCAGCATCGCCATTTTACGAGCCTGTTCAATAAGCTGAGTCATTTTTGGGCTAACAGCGATAATCGCCTTAAATTCACTACCATCATTGACAGTCAGTTTTTTCAGTTGATTCCCTATTCGAGCAGCAGATTTGAGCATAATCACTGTGCCAACACATTGCATTTTCTGCTTTTCATCAATCAGCTGAATAGGAGTAATATCCATCAGGTAGTCCAGACCTTTGAGAGTTATCCTTTCCACACGTTGCTGGATATTTTTATTTTCAAACCAGCGCGAAAAGTTATAACCGCTGATAAACTGCCCGATAGGTTTTTGATAAGTTTGTTCCTCACTAACACCAAACAGCTTAAACACCGCGGAGTTAGCAAGCTCAATATTTCCTTTCAGATCAACTGAAAAAACAGGCTCAGGCAAGGATTCCAACAGGGCACACATCGCTTTGTGTTCTCTTTCTGAAGGCATAAAAGAGACGGTACGAACATCAATAACACCATTAATACGGCGAATTTCTGCCATCAATTTACGAAATACATTGAAATCAACTTGTGAAAAATTAAGGTAAATCCGGCCGATTTGAGATATTTCTATCCCTTTTAAATCAATATTCTCTAATACCAGTAGATCGAGCAGTTCACGGGTCAGCCCAATTCGATCATGGCAAGCAACTTCTAAGCGCATCTGTTTTGACCTTATTTACACTAATACATATAATTTTTTAAAATACTACTCTCTACAATTATTCATATGAAGCGTTCTGTCAGTAAAAATTGACCAGACTCCGGTTTTTTAATGTCGCAAATATACCCGTTATCTTTCAAGTTGCCTCTTTGTTGGCTGCACTCACTCACCCCGGTCACATAGTTATCTATGCTCCCGGGGATTCGCTCCTTTGCCGTCGCGATGCATCTTGAAATCCATTGGGTATAACACAGTATTTGAAACTTTCACTAAAATAAACAAACTCTAAGATTGATTATAAAACAAACTAATAAAATAACGTAAAATATTGTCGTTATCTGGATATTTTGTGCGTTCATATAGAATTAAAGTATATATCATTTAATTAACTATATTCTTAGACTTATTTGGTAGGATATTCTTAAGTTGAGTGATTAGCTGACGACGGAAATCTCCTAATTTGGGTTTATCACCTTCTATCCAAGGTAATGGCCTACATAATTCCATCGCTTTAATACCCAACCGGGCAGTCAGTAAACCTACACCGATCCCTTGAGCGGCTCTGACAGAAAGACGCGCAGCGATATCCTGCGATAACCAATCCATACCCACTTCCCGCACCACTTCTGAAGCACCAGAAAAAACAATATTCAGCAGAACAAGGCGGAAGAGCCGAATACGACTGAAATATCCCAGTTCAATACCATATAGAGCTGCAATACGATTAATTAGCCGGATATTACGCCAGGCAATAAATGCCATATCGACAATGGCCAACGGGCTAACTGCTATCATTAATGCCGATTCCGCAGCACAGCGGCTGATTTCAGCCTTGACTTGAGAGTCCAAAACAGGTTGAACCCATTTACTGTACAACACCACCACTTCACGATCGTTATGTGTATCATGTAAAGCGGCTCGCCAGCGCTGTAACGCCGGGTTATGCTGTTCGATACCCGCCTGACTTGCCAACTTCTCACAAAATTCCCGCCCTTTACCCACGCCATGATGCTGCAATAACGCTCTCGCAGTATCGCGTTCCTCAGACCGCATTCTTAGCCGATAAAGACGATGCCACTCATTGACAAGAGAACCTATTCCCGCAAAGACAATCATGCCCCCGGCTGCCGCTACACCTAATGCGCTCCAATCCTGTTGCTGCCATGATTGATAAATCCACTGCACAAACTGAGCAACAGCACTCACCCCCAATAACATCAGAGAACCATATACCATTCTACGCCAGCAACTACGCTTAGGTTTCAGTGCTGCATTAACTATCCCTTCTACCTGACCTTCGCGTTCTTCAGCCTCAAGTTCCAGTGAAGCAGGACAAAAATTTGCTGTGTCTTTTTCATTAAAGATCTGAGCAGGCTTTAAAACCGGCTCTTGTGGCCCCGATAAGGATTCTGTAAAGTCAATTCTTGGCTTCAAGGGCTCCGTCATTTCACTTTATCTCCCACTAAAAATTCCAGCACGGTATCCAACCGGATATGAGGCAATGGTGTATCCACATTTACCGGACAAGGGCTAAACTCTTCGAAAGAGAAACCCTGTTTTTGCCAGAAGTTATCCTCAGGTAAACGCCGTGGCACCTCTCCGGGAAAAAATGTCAGCGGTTTACCATCTGTAAGCCGATATCCTTTCAACGCCGGAATACTTTCACCATTGTGTTCAATCACGCCACTTTCTGTCGCTCGTACCGATGCCAGGCCAACACAATCCATGCTGATACCTTCAAAAACCGCATTTTGTCTGGCTTCCTGAATCAATTGCTGGAGTAAAGAAACCAAATTAGCATGTTGATCTGCGGTAATGTGATCGGCTTTACTGGCAGCAAACATTAATTTATCAATGCAAGGGGAAAACAGGCGGCGGAAGAGCGTTCGTTTACCATAATGAAAACTTTGCATTAATTGTGTCAGCGCCAAACGCATATCATTAAATGCTTGTGGTCCACGGTTTAATGGCTGTAAACAATCTATCAACACAATCTGTCGATCAAAACGTAGAAAATGCGCTTTATAAAACCCTTTCACCACCGACTGGCAGTAATATTCAAAGCGCTGACGCAGCATACCGATATTCGTGTGTCTATCTGCCTGAGCAAATCGTGACTCAGTGATATTGTTGATATCCGGCCACGGGAAAAATTGTAAAGCCGGAGCACCCATCATATCACCGGGCAGAACAAATCTCCCCGGCTGAATAAAATGTAAACCGTGCTCTTTGCATTTAACCAAATATTCCGTATAGGCATGAGCAATAGCAGCCAACAGATTCTCATCTGCGGGTGCCAGTGGATCGCACTGTTTACAAAGTTCCAACCAAGGTTTTGCCCATGCAGCTCTTTGTCCCTGCAATAAGCTATTCATCTGATGTGACCATGTTAAATAACTTTGCGCCAACATCGGTAGATCCAACAGCCATTCGCCGGGATAATCCACAATTTCCAGATATAACGTGGCAGTTTCTTTAAAATGGCGCAGCAGAGAATCCCCAGAACGGTAACGAAGTGCCAGACGGATTTCACTGACACCCCGCGTCGGAGTCGGCCAGGCTGGCGGTGTGCTGTAAAGTGAGGTCAACCCTTCATCATAAGTAAAACGAGGAACGCCCAAATCACGTTGAGGAACCCGTTTTACACCCAACAAGCGACCGTCACGCACAGCAGAAAATAGCGGCAACCGGGCACCGCTATGGAGGTTAAGTAACTGATTAACCAAAGATGTGATAAACGCTGTTTTACCACTACGACTTAATCCTGTTACAGCTAACCGTAAATGGCGATCCATCCCACGATTCACCAACGCAGTTAATTCATTTTGTAGCCGTTTCATGTCTCTCCTGAGATAAGTATTACAACAATTTTTTTGTATCAGCCGAGCCATAGGTAATTTTTGCTATCAAAGCTGCCTGAAACGACTGCGAACGCTGAACGTTTCTGAGGTGATATAACGCTCCATTTGGCGCAGACGAATCTCTCCCGATTTCAATTGATAATCGATTTCATTCAGCAAGTTTTGTACTGAAAAATGGGCCTCTTCGGTATAACCCGTGGGTGCCGGATCAAGGATGAAAACCAGTACAATATAAGCAACAACCACAAAACCAAACAGGCCAAAAAAAAGTGACAATACCGCGATGACACGAATCAAACGTACTGGTACATCAAAATAATAGGCCAACCCAGCACAAACACCTTTAATCTTGCCCTTCTCGGGTATTCGATACAGTTTCCGGCGGTTACCATTCGACATTATGATTGCCTCCAATCAGGATGTTCCGCATCCAGAATATCTTCCAATGTTTTGATTCGTGCCTGCATATGTTGTACACGCTCTGCCAGACGCTGAATTTCATTCTGATCTAACTGACTTTGGTTTGAATTCCGGTTGTTATAATGCAACCACAACCAGATGGGTAACACAAAAAGTACAAAAATAGTCAGCGGAATGCCAAGAAATATAGAGCCCATCACTTTTCCTTAAATGGTTAGTTGAGTGCGCCAACACTTAATGTTGTTCTTTATTAGCATTTATTTTAGCCTTCATTGCCGCTAACTGCGCACTGATTTCATCGTCTGCTTTTAATTCAGCAAGCTGTTGATCCAGCGATTTTTGTTTTCCCATGCCCACGGCTTCTGCTTCCGCTTCCATATGATCGATACGGCGTTCAAATTGTTCGAAGCGAGCCATTGCCTGATCAATTTTACCGCTGTCTAGCTGATGACGAACCTGTCGGGAAGAGGCGGCCGCCTGATGACGCAAAGCCAATGCCTGTTGTCTTACTCGGGTTTCGCTAAGTTTGTTTTCAAGCTCAACAATCTCCCCTTTCATTCGCTCAAGTGTCTCTTCCAGTATGGTCAATTCATGTTTCAATGTATCCACTAAAGCAGCCACTTTCTGTTTTTCAAGCAGGGCTGCCCGTGCCAAATCTTCTCTCTCTTTATTCAACGCCAGTTCCGCTTTTTCCTGCCAGTCGTGCATTTGTTGTTCACCTGCGGTAATGCGGCGAGATAACTGCTTTTTCTCTGCCAGAGCACGGGCGGAAGTTGAGCGAATTTCAACTAAAGTGTCTTCCATTTCCTGAATCATTAGACGAATCATTTTCTGCGGATCTTCCGCTTTATCCAGTAATGAAGAGATATTGGCATTCACGATATCAGCAAAACGAGAGAAAATACCCATAACAAATTATCCTCTTTGGTTAAGGTTGGTTAATACTATTCATGTCACTTTTATCTATCAAGAGTCGTGCCAACTTTTCATTTACTTTATTTTCATGAAATATAAAGAAATTTTTTTATTTAACTTTTTATCACAACGTAATAAAGTGGCTAAAATAACCAATTATCGGTGAAAATAACCATGAATGACGCCACAGAAAACCTATTGGGTGAAGCAAACAGCTTTATTGAAATTCTGGAACAGGTATCCGCGCTGGCAAAATTAAACAAACCGGTTATCGTTATTGGGGAACGCGGAACCGGTAAAGAGCTGATTGCCCGCCGTTTGCATTATTTATCTCCCCGCTGGCAAGGCCCATTTATCTCCCTAAACTGCGCGGCTCTGAATGAAAATTTATTGGATTCAGAGTTATTTGGTCATGAAGCTGGCGCATTTACCGGTGCACAAAAGAGGCACCAAGGAAGATTTGAACGTGCTGATGGAGGAACGCTATTTCTTGATGAATTGGCAACCGCACCAATGCAAGTTCAAGAAAAGCTATTGCGTGTCATTGAATATGGGCATCTTGAACGCGTTGGCGGCAGCCAATCATTACAAGTTGACGCTCGACTGATATGCGCGACCAATGAGAGCCTGCCCGCAATGGCAGCTAAGGGGCAATTCCGCGCTGATTTGCTCGATAGGCTGGCTTTCGATGTGGTTAAAATCCCACCATTGCGGCAAAGACAGCAGGATATCATGTTGTTAGCGCAGCATTTTGCTATTCAGATGTGCCGCGAACTTGATTTACCACTATTTCCCGGGTTCACTGACCAGGCAAGACAACAGTTACAGGATTACACGTGGCCCGGTAATATTCGTGAACTGAAAAATGTTGTGGAACGATCAGTTTATCGTCACGGCGAAAATTCTGCTCAACTTGATAATATTATTATTAACCCATTCGCCTCCACACCACATTTTATAGCCAATGTTGATGATAATAATGATTTATCTTCACAACTTCTGCCTTCACTGCCCGTTAATTTGAAACAGTGGCAACATGACAGCGAACGACAATTAATAGCGCTATCATTAAAAGAGAGCAGATTTAACCAAAGAAAAGCAGCAGAGAAACTACGACTGACCTATTATCAATTACGAGGCTTAATGAAGAAACATGATATCAACGTCGGCGATAAGTGATCCGGATTACAGATAAAAAAAAGCCAGCACCCGAGCTGGCTAAAAAACACTGGAAGCAATGTGAGCAATGTCGTGCCTTTCCTGAGATACAAAAACTGTTCCCCGGAAGTGCGATACAGATGATAATAGTTATCAATACGTTTTGTAAAGCACTTTGTTGAGAATTTTTCTCATTATCATCCCCGCAGCGTTTTTTTGGGCTCAAGCGCGAATTGAGATACAATGTGTCAATTCTAATTAATAACAGATGCCTTATATGCGCAGTTTGATTTATTGGATCATATTATCCCTTTCAGCTCCTGCTATTGCAGAAACAATAGCTACGCCTGAAAAAAATCCCCACGTTCCGGCTGACATTCAGCAACAAGGGCTTATTTATTGCGTTAATGGCAACCTGAATACCTTTAATCCCCAACTGGCTAGCAGCGGCTTAACTGTCGATACACTGGCAGCACAACTCTATGAGCGTCTACTCGATGTTGACCCTTATACTTATCGTTTACTTCCTGAATTAGCCTCCCATTGGGAAATACTGGATAACGGTGCTACTTACCGTTTTTATTTGCGCCATAATGTCTCATTTCAATCAACAGACTGGTTTACTCCGACCCGTAACATGAATGCTGATGACGTCATTTTCAGCTTTAAGCGTCTGTTTGATAAGCAACACTATTATCACAACGTCAATGGCGGGCATTACCCCTATTTTGACAGCCTCCAACTGGCCGATTCTATTCAAAGTATCCGTAAACTTAATGAATATACGGTGGAGTTTCGCTTGAACGAACCAGATGCTTCTTTTCTTTGGCATTTGGCAACCCACTATGCCCCAATACTTTCACAAGAATATGGGCAACAATTGCATCAAATGAATCGCCATGAACAAATTGACTGGAAACCTGTCGGCACAGGCCCGTTTATGTTGGAAGATCATCGGACCAGACAATTTATCCGTCTGGTTCGTCATGATAAATACTGGAAAGGCAAACCACAAATGCGCCAAATAGTTATTGACGTCGGCGCCGGCGGCACCGGCAGGATGTCTAAACTTTTAACCGGTGAATGTGATGTATTAGCGTATCCCGCTGCCAGTCAGCTTACCGTTTTACGAGATGATCCTCGCCTGCGTCTGACTTTACGCCCAGGAATGAATATCGCTTATCTGGCTTTCAATACCAGCAAACCACCTCTTGATAAGCTACAGGTTCGGCAAGCCATTGCTTACGCTATTAATAACCAACGGCTGATGCAATCCATCTATTATGGTACGGCGGAAACAGCCTCATCAATTTTACCTCGGGCGTCATGGGCTTATGATAATCAAACTGAAATTACGGAATACAACCCAGAAAAATCACGCAAAATGCTTAATGACCTCGGATTAAATGGCTTGCAATTGAGCTTATGGGTACCTTCCGCCTCTCAATCATATAATCCAAGTCCACTCAAAATGGCAGAACTGATTCAGGCCGATTTAGCACAAGTTGGTATTACCATGAGTATCAAACCTGTTGAGGGCCGCTTTCAGGAAACCAAACTGATGGATAAATCTCACGATATGACATTATCAGGTTGGTCAACTGACAGTAATGACCCAGACAGTTTTTTCCGTCCACTGTTAAGTTGTGCGGCTATCGCTTCACAAACAAATTTCAGCCATTGGTGTGAGCCAACATTTGATAAAATTTTGCGGGAAGCTTTGATTAACCAGCAATTATTATCCAGAATTAAGTATTATCATGCGGCTCAACAAGTCCTTGAGCAGCAATTACCTATATTACCATTAGCCTATTCTCTGCATTTACAAGCCTACCGTCATGATATTAAAGGGCTGGTACTCAGCCCATTTGGTAATACCTCTTTCGCTGGCGTTTATCGGGAAAAAGAGACTAATCGAATGAATCAGAAGGGTGACAAATGATTATTTACACTCTCCGTCGTCTGCTATTGCTGATTATTACCCTGTTTTTCCTGTCACTGATAAGCTTTAGCCTAAGTTACTTTACCCCCAATGCTCCACTCAGCGGGGCATCCCTATTTGATGCTTATATATTCTATTTCAACAGCTTATTACTATGGGATTTTGGCGTATCCAGCATTAATGGTGAACTTATCAGCGGACAACTACGGGAAGTGTTCCCCGCTACAATGGAGCTCTGTATTCTGGCTTTCTCTACCGCCTTACTCGTCGGCATCCCACTCGGAATTATTGCGGGAGTATGGCGTAACAAACCCGCGGATACTGTTATCATCTCCATTGCTTTAGTCGGATTTTCCATCCCGATTTTTTGGCTAGCATTATTACTGACTCTATTTTTCTCTCTTTATCTCGGCTGGCTACCCGTCTCCGGGCGCTTTAATCTGCTATATCAGATTGAACCTGTGACAGGTTTCTCATTAATTGATGCCTGGTTATCAAAATCACCCTATCGTAATGAGATGATCATTAGTGCCATGCAACACTTGCTGCTACCCGTTATTACACTCGCCGTTGCACCGACAACCGAAGTTATCCGGTTGATGAGGAACAGCACAGAAGAAGTTTTTGGTGAAAACTATATTAAAGCCGCCGCAACCCGTGGTTTATCAAGGCTGACAATTATCCGTCGTCATGTATTACACAATGCGTTGCCCCCTATCATTCCGAAACTAGGATTACAATTTTCCACCATGCTGACACTGGCAATGATGACAGAACTCGTATTTAACTGGCCGGGACTTGGTCATTGGTTGGTCAGTGCCATTCGTCAGCAAGATTATTCCGCCATTTCTGCCAGTGTTATGGTGATTGGCACACTGGTGATTTTTGTCAATGTTCTGTCTGATATTATTGGCGCAATGGCTAACCCTCTGAAGCATAAGGAATGGTATGCCCTTAGATAATTTTTATCGTGAAAAGAAAATGCCGTCACCGATAAAGGTCATCTGGCGCTTTTTCTATTCTGATATGTTGGCAATGATGGGGTTTTATGGGGTGCTGATTCTGATCGCCCTAAGTCTGTTTGGTAGCTATCTGGCCCCCTATAAGCTCGATCAACAATTTCTTGGTCATCAGTTGCTGCCACCTTCATGGTCATATCACGGTAATATCGCATTTTTTCTAGGTACCGACGATCTTGGACGCGACATTCTCAGCCGATTACTAATAGGTACCGCCTCTACATTTGGTTCAGCGCTGTTAGTCACTTTAGCAGCCGCTTTATGTGGTCTGATTATTGGCTGTCTGGCAGGCATGACACGAGGACTGAAATCCGCGGTGCTCAATCATATTCTCGATACATTACTCTCTATCCCATCACTATTGCTGGCAATCATTGTCGTCGCCTTTGTGGGTGCCAGTTTGCAGCATGCAATAATCGCTATTTGGTTGGCGCTATTGCCACGTATCGTTCGCACAGTTTACAGCGCCGTTCACGATGAGCTAGATAAAGAATATGTTATTGCCGCTCGCCTGGATGGCGCCTCTAATTACCACATTCTATGGTATGCCGTATTACCAAACATTACCGCCGCCTTGGTCAACGAGCTAACACGCGCCCTTTCTATCGCCATACTTGATATCGCTTCACTTGGTTTTCTTGATCTTGGCGCCCAACTTCCCTCACCAGAATGGGGAGCCATGTTGGGCGATTCACTGGAGCTAATCTATGTTGCGCCCTGGACCGTTATGTTGCCCGGCGCGGCAATTATGTTCTGTGTCTTGTTAGTCAATTTATTAGGTGATGGATTACACCGAGCAATCAATTCCGGGGTGGAATAATGCCATTACTCGACATTCGCAATCTTACTATTGAATTTATGACTGCCAAAGGGCCAGTTAAAGCGGTTGATCGCGTCAGTATGTCACTGACAGAAGGCGAAATACGTGGTCTGGTTGGTGAATCCGGCTCAGGTAAGAGCTTGATTGCCAAAGCAATAAGCGGAGTCACTAAAGATAATCTCAAAGTGACGGCTGACCGTTTTCGCTTCGATGATATTGACCTGCTCCGTCTGACTCCACGTCAGCGCCGAAAAGTGATCGGCCACAATATCTCAATGATTTTTCAGGAGCCACAATCCTGTCTTGATCCTTCTGAAAATATTGGTCGTCAACTCATTCAAGCCATTCCCTGCTGGACATACAAAGGCCGTTGGTGGCAACGTTTCAAATGGCGAAAACGCCGGGCTATTGAATTACTCCACCGTGTGGGAATTAAAGATCATAAAGACATTATGAATAGCTTCCCTTACGAGTTAACGGAGGGAGAGTGCCAAAAGGTCATGATTGCTATCGCATTGGCTAACCAACCACGCCTGCTGATTGCAGATGAACCAACCAATGCGATGGAACCGACCACACAAGCTCAGATTTTCCGTCTGTTAGCACGATTGAATCAGAACAACAACACCACCATTTTACTGATAAGTCATGACTTGCAAGTCATGAGCAAATTGGTGGATCGCATTAATGTTCTGTACTGTGGTCAAACGGTCGAAAGCGCCGTTCCCGATGAATTATTGGTAATACCACACCACCCTTACACACAAGCGTTAAGCCGCGCTATCCCTGATTTTAGTAGCTCTTTGCCCCATAAAAGCAGGTTAAACACCTTATCAGGCGCTATTCCATCCCTTGAGCACTTACCCATCGGCTGCCGTTTAGGTCCACGTTGCCCTTATGCGCAAAAAACGTGTATTGAAACACCACGGTTGCGGGTGATTAAAAACCACGCTTTTGCCTGCCACTTTCCACTGAATCTGGAGGAACAGTAATTGATTAACACTCTGCTAGAAGTCAGGAACTTGGCTAAAACTTTTCGTTATCGAACAGGTTTTTTTCACCGTCAACATCTCAATGCGGTAAAACCCGTTAGTTTTACCTTAAAAGCTAAACAGACGCTGGCGATTATTGGTGAAAACGGTTCTGGAAAATCAACACTGGCAAAAATGCTTTCAGGCGTCATCGAGCCAACTTCCGGCGAAATCATGATCGAAGGCCATAAACTCACTTACGGTGATTACAGTTATCGTAGCCAACGCATTCGTATGATATTTCAGGACCCAAGTACGTCGCTAAATCCTCGTCAGCGTATTGGTCAAATTCTTGATATTCCCCTTCTGCTTAATACAGCGCTTAATACAATGGAGCGGGAAAAACGGATCAACCAGACATTGCGACAAGTTGGCCTGCTACCGGACCATGCCAATTATTATCCACATATGTTAGCCTCAGGCCAGAAACAGCGGGTAGCACTGGCGCGCGCATTGATATTACAACCTCAGATTATTATTGCTGATGAGGCATTAGCATCACTCGATATGTCTATGCGATCTCAAATCATTAATCTGATGTTGGAATTACAGGAAAAACAAGGTATTTCTTACCTCTATGTCACCCAGCATCTTGGCATGATGAAACATATCAGCGATCAGGTGCTGGTCATGCATCAAGGGGAAGTTGTTGAGCGGGGAAATACAGCAGAAGTGTTGGCTTCCCCTCTGCACGATATGACCCGCCGTTTAATCGCTAGCCATTTTGGTGAAGCACTCACCGCTGATGCCTGGCGGCAGGATATTCCTTAACATATAGAAAACGATAATCACTGCTCGGAGCAGAACGCAAAATACAGCATATTTCTCTCTAGCGTGATAGAATTACTGGGTTTATTAACAATAAAACGTCATATTGATATTGTCTCTGTGAGCAATTTTAATCCATGAATATCATTACCGGCGTTATCACACAAGGATACTGTTATGGGTTTTATGACCGGCAAGCGCATTCTGATCACTGGCGTCGCCAGTAAACTCTCCATCGCTTATGGCGTTGCAAAAGCAATGCATGACCAGGGAGCTGAGCTGGCTTTCACTTATCAAAATGACAAGTTGAAACCTCGTGTTGAAGAATTTGCTGCTTCCCTAAATTCTACTATCGTTCTGCCTTGCGATGTAGCTGAAGACGAAAGCATTGAAGTCCTGTTCACCGAACTGAGCAAAATTTGGCCGAAATTCGATGGTTTTGTTCACTCCATTGGCTTTGCACCTGCTGATCAACTGGATGGTAACTATGTCAGTTCCGTTACCCGCGAAGGCTTTAGAATCGCGCACGACATCAGCTCTTACAGCTTTGTTGCTATGGCAAAAACTTGCCGTGAAATGCTGAACCCAAATTCTGCTTTACTGACTCTCACCTACCTGGGAGCAGAGCGCTCAATCCCTAACTATAATGTAATGGGTCTGGCAAAAGCATCTCTGGAAGCTAACGTCCGTTATATGGCTAACGCCATGGGCGCTGAAGGTATTCGTGTTAACGGTATCTCTGCCGGGCCTATCCGTACTTTGGCTGCGTCTGGCATCAAAGATTTCCGTAAAATGCTGGCTCACTGTGAATCCGTTAACCCAATTCGCCGCACTGTAACAACTGAAGATGTTGGTAACGCTGCGGCATTCTTGTGCTCGGATCTGTCCGGCGGTATTACCGGTGAAATCCTGCATGTTGACGGTGGTTTCAGCATTGCCGCAATGAATGAACTGGAATTGAAATAATCTGATTAATAATCAGTAACTTTTAATTCATAAGGCCAAGGCCCGAAGAGCCTGTTTTTCGGGCCTTTTATTTATCAATAAAATAAATAGATTAATCACTTCATTAAATCATCACTAATAGGTAAAAATTAATTTTAAATCAAAATATAAAAAACAATTGGAAAGAATTATTAAAACCTTTGTAATTAAAGAGTTAAACGATATTACCTTATAATTGTTTTACCGAAATAAAAAATATCATCTTGTTTCCTTGCACTAATCAGTAATATGTCCTTTAATATAATCAACAACTTAATTTCATAAAATCGATTATCAGTACAATATTTCTATTTCAATATTTTATTTTTATTATCATTTTAATCTTTTAGGTTTAATATTATATTTCATGCTTTTATACAATTTAGTGACATTTATTATTTTAGCAAGGTGCATAAAATGAAAAATGATTTTTTAATTATATCCAATATGTTTAAATCAATTACCAATATAAAATTGCCAGAATGCCTGAAAAATCATGATCTATCCCAAGAAATTGCAGCTTCTTGGAATGAATTTAGTGGATCATTATATCACTGGCCATCAGCATTGGAGGATTATGAATATGCATATAATTCCGATGAACAAGATATTGATAGAATTATTAAAAATATACACAAAGCAACAACCTATTTAGGTTCACTTAGCAGTGGATATTTAGGCCATGGTTATATTGCCAGAGTCAATCATGCATTGAAAGAAATTGAATCAGATTTTAGTAAGCTAGAAAATTTCATCTCGAAATTACCACAACCATTTGAAATATCTCAAATTTATTTTGAAAGCAAGAAAAGTTTTGCAGAAAAAACACATATAAAAATACAACAATTATTAAAGAATATTCCCGATGGAGAAGATAAAAAACAAATATATAAACTCTCTTTATTGATGGAAGAAATCACTTTAAACATATCAGATGTTTCATTTAGCCTTAGAAATATAAACAATTCAGTCAATAAGCTTAATGGACAAATCAGAGCAATTAATAATATTTACAATGAGTTAGTCGAAAACTTTAATGAAGAGAATAAAAAAGATATTTTTACAAGAAACTATAGGCAATGCATGGTCTATTTTAGTGATTTTACAAATAAATTCAATTTATTTTCCTATGATTACAAATCATTTAGAAAAAATAATATATTAATTATATTATAATCAATATAAAATGAATTTTTGCAACTATCAATAATCTCTATTATTTATTCCGTATAATATCATCAGTTGTAAAATATGCTATATAACAGTATAAGAAAGCACTCATCACGATATGATCAGACCACCGGATATCTATTCAATCATTAATTTGCTATAACATATACCCTATGAATTTCAAGATGCATCGCGACGGCAAGGGAGTGAATCCCCGGGAGCATAGATAACGATGTGACCGGGGTGAGCGAGTGCAGCCAACAAAGAGGCAACTTGAAAGATGACGGGTATATTTCCATATGCCGTGGTAGTATGTATCAAGGCTATGACAATGCCTTACTGAGTTCCTTTGTCCTATTATATCTATACCCTATGGATTTCAAGATGCATCGCGGCGGCAAGGGAGCGAATCCCCGGGAGCATAGAGAACTATGTGACCGGGGTGAGTGAGTGCAGCCAACAAAGAAGCAACTTGAAAGGTAACGGGTATATTACCGAAAATTTTTAAGGAGCTATACATGAAACTTTATTACCAACCTGGAGCTTGTTCTCTATCACCCCACATCATACTTCGTGAAGCAGGACTTGATTTCAGCGTGATTAAAGTTGATCTGAAAACTAAAAAAACGGAGAACGGCGACAATTTTTTCGCAATCAATCCAAAAGGCCAGATACCAACTCTCCTGCTAGATAACAATGAGATCCTCACCGAAGGAGCTGTTATTGTCCAATATATTGCCGACCAGAAACCGGACAAAAAATTAATTGCACCAGCCGGAACGATGGAACGATATCATCAACTTGAATGGCTTAGTCATATTTCCAGTGAAATCCATAAAGGATTTTCCCCTCTGTTTTTACCAGGAACACCAGAAAATTATCGTCCTGTTGCTATTAATAATCTACTTAGAAGATTCAAGTATATCGATGAAATATTAGCAAAACAGCCATACATTGCCGGGAAGCATTTTACTGTTGCTGACGCTTACTTATTCACTCTCAGTAATTGGGCACCTTTAGTGCAATTGGATCTATCTGATCTGATTCATCTTAAAGCTTATCAAGAGAGGATTGCAGAACGTCCAAATGTTCGTGATGCACTGAAAGCTGAAGGGTTAATTTGATTTACAGATAAAAGAACCGTTCCACATGACATCGGTGGAACGGTTAAATATCTTAATCTAATTGTTTAATCTAATTGTGTCGCACAGAATTTATGACCAGGTGCCACCATTCTGTCCTGAGCAGCCACAATTTGTAATTCGTATTCGCCCATATCTTTGGTTGTTACCATCACTTCATAAACCGCAGCAGCGACATGTTCGAGAGCAGTTTGTAAAGACTCGCCTTTTAATAGATTAACCAATAACAAGCCGCTGGTTAAATCACCAACACCAACTGGCTGGCGTTCGCCAAAATCCACCAAAGGCCGACTTACATGCCAGCTATGTTCTTTAGTCACTAATAGCATTTCAAAACGATCAGTCTGATAACCAGCGCGACTAAGGTGTTTAACCAGTACAATATCCGGCCCTTTATCACATAGTGTTCGAGCAGCCATAACAGCCTGTTCTACATTAGTCACTTTCTGCATACTGAGTGTTTCAAGCTCCAGCAAATTTGGCGCAATGATATCACTTACAGGAAGGGCATCTTTACACAAAAATTCAGCCACCCCAGGCACAACAATACAACCTTTTTCTGGGTGCCCCATAACGGGATCACAGAAATACCAAGCATCAGGATTCACCGCTTTTACCCGTTTTACTATATCGATAATATGGCCCCCTTGCTCCGCTGAACCGATATATCCACTCAGTACTGCATGGCAAGATTTGAGCTGTTCAATTTCTTCTATGCCCTGAACGATTTCTGTAAGATGGTTAGCTGGCATAACACACCCTTTCCATTGAGCATATTGGGTGTGATTTGAAAACTGTACTGTATTCAACGGCCATACGTTTACCCCCATCCGACGCATAGGGAATTCCGCAGCGCTGTTGCCAGCGTGACCAAAAACAACATGAGATTGAATTGAAAGGATATTTTTCACAATGACGGCCTATATTTTTATTCTGGCTTCTGTTTATAAGATTAAAGTCATGGTAAGAAAAAGGACAACATTTGTTGCCCCATCATAATGCAATATTAGTTATTTCCAGCAGATCAAACAATCGTGTTTTTTACCACGACGCAACAGGGTGTAACGATCAAACAGACGGTTACTGTCAGTAAACAGGTATTCAGGCTCAGATTGTTTTTCACCATTAATTGCGACAGCGTTGGAACTGATCATCGTACGCGCCTGACCACGAGAAGGTACCAACCCGGCATTAACCAAAGCTTGTTGCAAATCTGCCCCTTTTTCCAACTCAATTACTGGCATACCATCCTGCGCCAATTGAGCAAAATCCGCTTCGGTCAAATCAGCAGCAGCTCCAGAGAATAAACTTTCTGTAATCCGTTTAGCGGCTGCTAACCCCTCTTCACCATGCACCATACCGGTGACTTGTTCTGCCAACACGTACTGAGCACGAGGAGCTTTACCACTATTTTTATCTTCTTCTTCCAAAGCATCAATATCTTCAAGATTCATAAAGGTAAAGAATTTCAGGAAACGATAAACATCAGCATCCGCAGTGTTAATCCAAAATTGATAGAATTTGTATGGGCTGGTTTTCTTCGGATCTAACCAAACAGCGCCACCTTCTGTCTTACCAAATTTAGTGCCATCAGATTTCGTGATCAATGGAACGGTCATGCCAAATACTTGTTTCTGGTTGATACGACGCGTTAGATCAATACCAGAAGTAATATTCCCCCACTGGTCAGAACCACCAATCTGTAACTCAACACCATGTACTTCATTCAGGCGAGCAAAGTCATAGGATTGCAGTAGATTATAAGAAAACTCAGTGAAAGAGATACCCACATCATCACGGTTCAAACGCTGTTTAACCGCCTCTTTGTTAATCATCTGATTAACTGAGAAATGTTTGCCGATATCACGCAGGAAAGTCAGAACATCCATGTTGCCAAACCAATCATAATTATTGGCTGTTTTAGCACTATTTTCGCCACAATCAAAATCGAGGAAAGGTGAAACTTGTCTACGAATTTTCTCCACCCACTCTTTAACGGTAGCTTCAGTATTCAATTTACGTTCAGTGGCTTTGAAACTTGGATCACCAATCAGACCCGTAGCTCCACCAACTAACGCCACGGGTTTATGCCCGGCTAGCTGGAATCGCTTTAAACACAGCAAGGGAACCAGATGCCCCAAATGCAAGCTGTCAGCGGTCGGATCGAAACCACAATAGAGGGAGACAGGACCCTGCGCCAGTCTCTCCGCTAACGCATTCTCATCCGTCACCTGGGCAATGAGGCCCCGCTCTTGCAGTTGTTTTATCAGGTTATTGCTAGACATTAATGACTCCATCAATTTGTGTATTTTGTCTGTGTGTATACCCGTCATCTTTCAAGTTGCCTCTTTGTTGGCTGCACTCGCTCACCCCGGTCACATCGTTATCTATGCTCCCGGGGATTCGCTCCCTTGCCGTCGCGATGCATCTTGAAATCCATAGGGTATAAATCGCGATTTAAAAAGAGTGCGGCATAGGATAAAACGCCAATACTATAAGTGCTAGTACTAAAAATGATAATCCACGATTTATGGTGCAAGCCTGTCAATATGCCAGCTATCGCCTTGCCGTTGATAAATAAACCGGTCATGGAGCCGGTTTGCACCACCTTGCCAAAATTCAACAGAATCAAAGGTCACTTTGAATCCCCCCCAAAAGCTAGGTAAAGGCACCTCACCATTCAAGAATTTCTGTTTCAATTCAAGGAACTTCCCTTCTAAAACACCGCGTGCAGAAATACGGGAAGATTGTTGTGATGCCCATGCAGCAATCTGGCTATCTCTAGGACGACTATGGAAATATTTCACCACTTCAATAGGAGAAAGACGTTCTGCTTTACCAAGAAAAGAGACTTGCCTTTCCATAGGATACCAAGGGAAATGGAGGCTGATTTTATTATTGTGCGCCAAATGTTTTGCTTTCCGGCTGCCTAAATTTGTATAAAAAATCAGACTATTTGTATCAAAATGCTTCAATAACACAATACGTTGATACGGTTGACCATTCTCATCGACCGTCGCTATAGACATTGCTGTGGGATCACTCAACTTAGCGTCACATGCTTGATTAAGCCAACGCTCAAAAAGTTCGATGGGTTCTTCAGTCAAATCCTTACGTCTTAACCCACCACGAATATATTCACGGCGTAATTCTGCAACATCAAATTCATTATGTTCTGACATTAACGTAACTCTGTTTATGACTCACTAAATACCCGATAGCTTATCATTGTTATTGATTAATAACAGGATAAATCGCGCCTAAAATAGTTTCAGTACTCGCACCGGTAACAGAGGGTAAATTCCCTGGCACACCTGACATTGTACGGAATGCTAACCAAGCAAATGCCAGTGCTTCCATATCATCACCGCTTAAGCCATATTTATCTGTCGGGCAAACCTCCGTCCCCGGTAATAAGGCAGAAAGTCGACTCATTATCTGCGGGTTACGTGCGCCACCACCACAAACCAACAGACGTTCACATCCACCACTCAACATAATTTGTTGTGATACAGATGCTGCTGTCAGCTCGGCCAGCGTTGCCTGAACATCGACAGGAGATATGTCAGGAAAGTTAACTAATTGAGCCTCCAACCAACTCATATTGAAATACTCCCGGCCTGTGCTTTTAGGGGCTGGTCGTGAAAAATAGTGATCAGAAAGCATTTGTCCGAGCAATTTGTTATTAACAACACCTTCTCGTGCCCATTGCGCATCTTTATCATAAGGTTTTTTCTGATGACGCCATACCCAACTATCCATCAGCATATTACCCGGACCTGTGTCATACCCTTTGACAGGTGATCCAGGTAATAGCGCCGTTATATTGGCAATACCACCGATATTGAGAATTATCCTTCGTTCTATCGAATGGCCTAATACGGCGAAATGAAAAACTGGAACTAATGGCGCACCCTGCCCACCATACGCCATATCCCTCCGACGAAAATCGCCAACCACAGTTATCCCAGCCAAAGCTGCAATACGGTTATTGTCGCCAAGTTGCATAGTGAAAGGTGTATGACTATCTGGCTCATGCCAAACGGTTTGCCCATGACATCCCACAGCAGTAATATCACTTGTGGTTAACCCTGTTTTAATCAGTAAGCCTTGTACAGCTTCAGCGAATAAAGAACCAAGTTCATAATCCAACCGACCAATTTCCGATAATGTCGTTTGCTGCCCTTGACAGACTGCGAGAATTTTCTGTTTTAATTCGTATGGGAATGGATGCGAATAACTGGCTTGCTGAGCAACAACTTTATCATTGATTGCGGCAAGCACCACATCAACGCCATCCAGACTTGTACCCGACATTACACCAATATAACGACCTGACTTCATAACCATTTAATTTGCCTTCCTGCTTAGAATCTGTCTTGATAAAATCAGAAACCACGCCAATAACTATAAAGCGCAGTGGTTTTGGCTGTATATGACTAATAGACAAACGAAGGAATAAAACCTGAGTTTTGGAAACAACTTCACAAAAAATGCTGAATTTTTCATTAATAGCTATTTCTTTTAAAAATCTCTATTGACGTTTAATATATGTTTAGCACTAGATTGCTAATGTACTGATATTCTATTTGAATAAACTTTTTATTACTTATTGCCAATGCCGGTTGTTAGCCTGATTGCCCAATGAGCTATCAGATTTCCGCAGTCAGGCATCAAAATTAGGAGTTACTATGTTTAAGCACTTTTTAGTTAGCGCGGTTGCCGTTGCTTCATTATCAGGCTGTGTCAACACCGATTCTCTTTCTGGTGATACTTACACTGCTGGACAAGCTAAGCAAGTCCAAACTGTCTCTTACGGCACAGTTGTTTCTGTTCGTCCTATCAATATTCAGGCGAGCAGCAATGAGAATGTATTAGGCGCAATTGGTGGTGCAGTTCTAGGAGGCCTTGTTGGTAATACTATTGGTGGTGGCAGTGGCAACACATTAGCAACTGCCGCGGGTGCGATTGCCGGTGGTGTCGCGGGCCAAAATGTTCAGGGAGCTCTTAACACAACTAAAGGTGTAGAACTCGAAATTCGTCGTGACAGTGGTGAAAGCATCATTGTTGTTCAAAAACAAGGCAAAACACTCTTTCATAAAGGCCAACGTGTAAGAATCGCAGGCCAAGGTAGTAATATTACTGTTTCACCTCGACAATAAGATATAGATAAGAAAACCGTGACTTCATTTTAGTAAGTCGCGGTCTTCTTTCATCCGGTTAGCATTTCATGGATATCGTCATTACTATCTATTTTGTAATTGGATAATATTTTGCTCTAACTTCTGAACTAAAGTGGAAAGAAAAGCAAGTTCCTCGCGTGAAATACCTCCCAGAATCTCATTTCTTGTGGATTCAATAACACCATCTAACTCCCTAATAACTGATGCAGAATCTTCAGTTAGCTTGATTCTCTTTGCACGACGATCATTGGCACAAGTATGCCGGGTGATAAGTTTTTTTTCCTCAAGCTGATCTAATGTCCTGACTAAAGATGGTTGCTCGATACCGATAGCTTTCGCCAACTGTATCTGAGATTGCTCCTGAGGTAACCGGCTAATATTGTATAACGTTACCCAATGAGTCTGAGTTAATTCTAACGGCTTTAAACGATAGTCAATTAAAGCACGCCAAATACGAACTAACCGTGCCAGATCTGATCCCAATGTAGATTCCAATTGTCCCTCCTTAAATAACTAGCCTACTAAACATAACAGCCAAATTTTTCTAAATCAGGCTAACTAGCCTTAAAAAGTATATATAACTTCTGTATAATCACAGTAAATTCTTAGTAACTAACTAATTCAGGTAACTATAACCAAGAATAACTAAACTTAATTTAAACTCAGAACAAACAATTAACATACAATATTTTTACCATAAAAACTATCAGAACTACGAATACAGACAAGCAGAAACCAATAAATATCATTCAATACTTTATTCAAAGTACTATAAGAATAGCTGTCATCTAAATGCTAAGCTATCTATTTTTACATTAATGTTGTTTTTATTTTACATTTATCACACAATCAAGCTTAAAATTCCATTTAAAACATAAGGTTATGAAAAAATCAAATAAGCTCACTTAGCCTGTCCGTTAATCAAGAAATAAAAAAATAACAAACAAAATACTTAAAATTATAGTAGAACATTTATAACTTTGCCAAAAATATAACCCTATATAAGTAAATCATTGAATTGTTAATCCCAATAACCTCAAAAATCGATAATTAAAACAGTGATGGCTGTTCAGGTGGTTCTTCATCTATCTGATTTTGTGCTCTCAATGCACGTAAATATCTTTGCCGGCACAGTCGCAATACTTCACGCTTTTGCCCATCTGACATTTTCATCCAATTAAATCTTTCTTCCCGGCTGCGATAACACCCCAGACAAAAACCCCGCTCATTCGCCTGACAAATTCCTCGACAAGGACTGGGAATAGCAAAAAACTCTAGTTGCTCAGCCATCACATCCCGTTTCCTATACAATTCACATACTATATTTAATTATAAACCTAGATAAGAATAAATTATAATTATGGACAAATTGAACTGTAACCGTAAGACACGTTATAGTTAGTGGTTTTTGTGCGATCTACCGCACAAAAATATTGGTAAAACCATTAAATTAGAGGTAATTATGCGTTTACTCCATACCATGATCCGTGTTGGTGATCTACAACGCTCCATTAATTTTTACACTGAAGTGTTAGGAATGCGCCTGTTGCGCACCAGTGAAAACACCGAATATAAATACTCACTCGCCTTCGTTGGCTACGCTGATGAAAGCGAAGGAGCAGTAATCGAGTTGACCTATAATTGGGGAGTTGACCATTACGAAATGGGAAATGCCTTTGGTCACATCGCATTAGGTGTTGATAATGTCGCAGCCACTTGCGAATCTATTCGCAAAGCAGGTGGTAACATTACCCGTGAAGCGGGTCCTGTAAAAGGCGGAACAACCATTATTGCTTTCGTTGAAGATCCAGATGGCTACAAAATTGAACTTATTGAAAACAAAAATGCCCGCAACGCTCTGGGTAACTCAATCTGATGTCTGACAAAAAAGAGCCAAACGTCCTTAGTGGACGTTTTAGAGGTTATTACCCTGTTGTTATTGATGTTGAAACTGGCGGTTTTAATGCCAAAACAGATGCATTACTTGAAATTGCCGCCGTTACACTGGAGATGGATGGTGAAGGTTGGCTAACGCCTGGCGAATCACTTCACTTCCATATTGAGCCATTTGAAGGAGCCAACCTTGAACCAGCAGCCCTGGAATTCACCGGCATTGATCCATTAAATCCGCTACGTGGAGCAGTGAGCGAATATGAAGCTCTGCACGCTATTTTTAAAATGGTTCGTAAAGGGATAAAAAATAATCATTGTAATCGGGCAATTATCGTTGCTCACAATGCTAACTTCGATCACAGCTTTGTTATGGCTGCCGCGGAACGCACCGGACTAAAACGAAATCCGTTTCATCCGTTTGCAACTTTTGACACCGCTGCTTTAGGTGGTCTGGTGTTAGGACAAACAATCTTAGCAAAAGCCTGCATCACAGCCGGTATCCCATTCGATAATAATCAGGCTCACAGTGCCTTATATGATACTGATCGTACCGCTGAATTATTCTGTGAAATGGTCAACCGTTGGAAACAACTTGGTGGCTGGCCATTAGCAACAACAGCAGAAAAAACTGGATAAATAGCTGAACGGCTAGATTAATATAATCAAACCTAAACAGTAATCCCCCCATATATCAACATGTGGGGGGATAGCATAATCATCTATACCCGTTATCTTTCAAGTTGCCTCTTTGTTGGCTGCACTCACTCACCCCGGTCACATAGTTATCTATGCTCCCGGAGATTCACTCCCTTGCCGTCGCGATCCATCTTGAAATCCATAGGGTATATAAATAATTAAAAAATTACTCTTTCGCGTTTTCGTCCTGAGAACGATATTTATCAGCAGTTTCTTTGATTAATGTTTGTAACTCACCACGCTGATACATTTCAATGATAATATCGCATCCACCTATCAACTCACCTTCCACCCAAAGCTGAGGAAAAGTTGGCCAATTAGCATATTTTGGCAATTCTGCACGAATATCTGGATTTTGCAAAATATCTACGTAAGCAAAACGTTCACCACACGCAGATAAAGCCTGAACCGCCTGCGCGGAAAAGCCACAATTTGGCAATTTAGGAGAACCTTTCATATACAATAAAATCGGGTTTTCTTTAATTTGGCGCTCAATCTTCTCTATAGTAGTCGTCATTTTTATTTCCTTTAAACCAACAGTCTGTTGATAACCAACATCGTCACAATATTGCGGAGAATACCATTTTCTCTCACTAATATGTATCCTGATCTCTTCGTATCCTGACACAGATGACATCATTTTCACGGTTATTTATTGTAGAGGTTGTTAAGATGACAGACACAACGGCGGCAGAAAAACAAAGAGCAGATAAAGAGACTATCTGCCCAATTTCCTTTCAACGTAAAACCCAATTTTTAAATCATCTAACCCGTTCAAAACATCAGGCAAAGATCAAGCAAAGAGCGGCAAAAATGGCAATCATCACCAACGTGCTGACAGCAGTAAATAAACCAAGCTTCAAATCGGTATTCATAGAGCCTCCTCAGAATAAAAAGTTTATAACGACAAAAACCAGTCTATTGAGATGGTTAATTGCACTTACATAAGGAAAAGTATAAATAGCGATTACCACACATTTTATAACACTGATTATTGCTTCCACTTTTGAGCCAGATCAGACAAAATCCAGGATTTATCGCTAACTTATTGCCAGTCCTTCGATGTAAAGGGCTAGAAAGCGATTAACAAAGCGTTTTAAATTTAGACCAAAAGGTCAGGAGTCTTTCACCTCATGGCAACGATCAAAGATGTGGCTAAGCACGCTGGCGTCTCAACCACCACCGTATCCCATGTTATTAATAAAACCCGCTTCGTCGCTGAAGATACTAAAGCTGCTGTTTGGACTGCTATTAAAGCACTGAATTATTCACCCAGTGCCGTTGCCCGCAGTCTGAAAGTTAACCACACAAAATCGATCGGATTACTGGCAACGTCCAGTGAAGCCCCCTATTTTGCTGAAGTCATTGAGGCTGTTGAAAACAGTTGTTATAGCAAAGGCTATACGCTGATTTTATGTAACTCACACAATAACATTGATAAACAGAAAGCCTATCTAGCCATGCTGGCACAAAAACGTGTGGATGGACTGCTAATTATGTGTTCAGAATACCCGGAACAGTTGTTGGGAATGTTGGAAGATTATCGCAATATTCCAATGGTCGTCATGGATTGGGGACAGGCCAGAAGCGATTTCACCGATACTATTATCGATAATGCATTCCACGGCGGTTATCTAGCTGGTCGTTATCTTATCGAACGTGGTCATCGTGATATTGGTGCGATCCCCGGCCCTCTGGCACGAAATACCGGCGGTGGCCGTCATCAAGGATTCTTAAAGGCGTTAAAAGAAGCCAACATTCCGATCAGAGAAGAATGGGTTATTCAGGGGGATTTTGAACCAGAATCGGGCTATAAAGCCATGCATCAAATCTTGAATCAAAAACAGCGCCCGACTGCGGTTTTCTGCGGCGGAGATGTTATGGCTATGGGGGCGATTTGTGCTGCTGATGAATTAGGATTACGTGTCCCACAGGATATTTCTGTCATCGGTTATGACAATATACGCAACGCTCGTTATTTCTCTCCGGCATTGACCACCATTCATCAGCCAAAAGAACGACTGGGGCAGATGGCCTTTTCCATGTTGCTGGACAGAATAATCAATAAACGTGAAGATGCACAAACTATTGAAGTACATCCACGCTTGGTTGAGCGACGTTCTGTCGTGGATGGTCCATTTATCGACTATCGTCGTTAATTCGTTTTATTCATCTTGAAGCCATTCAGCATTAAGAGTTTCACTATCGCCAAGATAGTCAAGCAGCCAACTTAATGCTGGAGAATGGCTGTTTTGAACCCATGCCAAACAACATGGACTGTCTGGTAAAGGCTGTTCTAATTCCAGCACGGTTAGTTTATTCTGTCGAATAAGCGGCATTGCCCTATGCTTAGGCACCATTCCTACACATAACCCTTCGTTTAGACAAGACAGACCGGACTCCCAATCAGGAACCACCAACCGGCGCTGATTATCCAGATTCCAGGTGTCACGCTTCGGTAAATTACGGGATGTATCTTCAAGGCACAAACTTGGATAAGGCCGCATTTGATCATCAGATAACGGACCCGGCAACTGGGTCAGCGCATGGTCAGCGCTAACCACACATAACCAGGGCATAAACCCCATATCTCGGAAACTATACCTTTCCCCGACTGGAGCCGCCCGGGTTGCACCAATTGCAACATCAACTCGACTATTCACCAGCGCATCCCACACACCATTAAACACTTCCTGATGAATAAAAAGTTCTATATCAGGAAAATGGTGGTAGAAATCAAGAATAAGCTGGCGACTACGTTCTGGTTTGACAACGAGATCAATAGCAATACTAAATTGCCCTCTCCAGCCGTTTGCAACTTGTTGACACTGGTGACGAGTATCAATCATTTTTTTGATAACAGAGCGAGCTTCTTTGATAAAAATAGCGCCTGCCTCAGTTAATTCTACATCCCGATGACGACGCTCAAACAACGAAACAGCAAGCCACTCTTCCAGTTGTCTTACGGTATAACTGATCGCAGAAGGGACACGGTGAAGCTCTGATGCAGCGGCACTAAAGCTGCCTGTTCTGGCAACCGCATCCACAACTTCAAGTGAATATTCTGACCACATAATTTTACCTTTCAATTTTTTTCACAACACTATGCAAATATTACCATTTCACAAGTAAAAATCACGACGTATAGAATATGTGTCAATATCGTTATCTACCTTACCCTATGGATTTCAAGATGGATCGCGACGGCAAGGGAGTGAATCCCCGGGAGCATAGATAACGATGTGACCGGGGTGAGCGAGTGCAGCCAACAAAGAGGCAACTTGAAAGATGACGGGTATATCACTGCAAATTATTTCAATCATGACATCCAAAGAGAGTAATCAAATGAAAAACTCAAGTCAGTTCATGTTCTACCTTGCAGGCTTGAGTATGCTAGGTTATCTGGCTATTGATATGTATCTGCCAGCATTCGGTGCCATGCAACAAGAATTAGGTACATCGGCAAACGCAATTAGTGCCAGCCTGAGTATCTTTCTTGCAGGTTTCGCCTTTGCGCAACTTTTGTGGGGACCTCTTTCAGATCGCTTTGGCAGAAAGCCGATTATCATCACCGGGCTATCCCTGTTTTCTATTGGCTGTCTGGGGATGATGTGGGTAACAGACGCCACCCAACTTTTAGTTTTGCGTTTTATTCAAGCCATAGGTGTTTGTTCAGCCGCCGTCTCATGGCAAGCATTAGTTATTGATCGTTACGATTCCAATCGTACCAAACGTGTTTTTGCCACGATTATGCCCCTGGTTGCGCTCTCCCCTGCCCTAGCGCCTTTAATGGGAGCATGGCTGTTACAACATGGCGGCTGGCGCATAATTTTCCTAGTCTTACTGACAATTACATTATTACTGTTGTTTTTTACTCTGTTCTTGCAAGAAAATCGCAAAAACCGTGAAACTCAAGCGCAAACAAATAATGTCTCTTTCCTTACGCTATTAAAATCACCGCTATTTAGTGGCAATGTTCTGATATTTGCATCATGCAGCGCCGGCTTTTTTGCCTGGTTAACAGGCTCACCTTCGATTCTCGGTGAGATGGGATATACCCCAGATGACATCGGTCTGAGTTATATCCCTCAAACGCTGGCCTTTATCGTTGGAGGTTATGGATGCCGCAGTATTTTAGCCAAAATAAAAAGTGATATTATTTTCCCTTATCTGTTAATTGGCTATGCTGTCAGTATGATTGTGCTCTATTTAATGGCAAAATTTAGCGAGCCAACGCTATTCACCATTTTGGTACCTTTTTGCTTTATGGCTGCGATGAATGGTGCGTTATACCCAATTGCAGTAGCAAACGCTTTATCCGCTTATCCACAAGACAGTGGGAAAGCTACTGCATTACAAAACACGCTTCAATTAGGGCTCTGTTTTATTGCCAGCCTGATTGTATCAGCATTTATCAGCAATCCTCTCATATCCACAACCACTGTCATGGTTTCTACCGTTGTTCCAATGACATTAGGATATTTTATGCAGTGGAAAAAAAACGCTGATCGCCACACTCACATAATTGAACAAAATTCTTGATATTAATCAAATTGCTATCTCAATAAAGGCTGCCAATTACTAATTAATCGCAGCCTTTATTTATTAATTGATAAAACAATTTTACGCTTTTATACTCAATATGTTCCCTATTATAAATAACCTGGAATTTGAGGTTTTCAGGAGCAATGACTGCCCTCATTAAACTTATGGATTAGTCATCTTTAAGGTTTTTTACTTTGATTCTTTGTTATTTTTTGCATTTTGCGTCTTAGCATCCTGCTTTGCTAGCTAAAACGAGCTCCTCAATATTCCATCACCCTAACGTTGGAGAGTATATGAGTTCATCCTGTATTGAAAACCCGAAAACAGCCATTAACTCCTGGCAGAGAATTACCAATGAGATGCTAGAAGAAGCAGGTATTCAAATTAATGGTCACAATCCTTATGATATCCAGATAAAAAACCCTAATTTCTATAAAAGAGTTTTACAACAAGGTTCGATGGGATTAGGTGAAAGTTATATGGATGGCTGGTGGGATTGTGAGCGGTTGGATATTTTCTTTTATCGCGTTTTACGCGCTGGATTAGAAAATAAAATGCCTAATAATTTCAAAGATACGCTGAGAATCGCAATAACCCGCTTACGTAATCTGCAAACGCCAAAACGGTCATGGATTGTCGGCCATCAACATTATGATTTAGGAAATGATCTTTTTACCCGTATGCTTGACCCTTATATGCAATATTCCTGCGGATACTGGAAACAAGCTGAAACACTGGAACAAGCTCAGTTTGATAAGTTGAAACTCATCTGCGAGAAATTAGCACTCTCTCCAGGTATGACTCTGCTGGATATTGGCTGTGGTTGGGGTGGGCTATCGGCTTATGCTGCTAAAAATTATGGTGTTTCCGTAACAGGTATCACTGTTTCAGCCGAACAACAGAAATATGCACAGAATCAATGTACCAATCTGGATGTAAAGATCATTTTGAAAGACTATCGGGATTTACATGAACAGTTCGACAAAATTGTTTCTGTCGGTATGTTTGAACATGTTGGACCTAAAAATTATGCAACTTACTTCGACGTTGTTCAAAGAAACCTAAAACCTGATGGCTTATTCCTGCTACATACTATTGGTTCCAACAAAGCTAAAGTCAGTGCTGACCCGTGGATCAGCAAATATATTTTTCCTAATGGCTGCCTGCCTTCTATTGAGCAAATAGCCCACACCAGCAAAAGCCGTTTTGTTATGGAAGATTGGCATAACTTTGGCGCAGATTATGACCGCACATTGATGGCCTGGCATGAAAGATTTATTGCCTGCTGGCCTGAAATAGAAAATAACTATAGTCCAACATTTAAACGCATGTTTAGCTATTATCTAAATGCCTGTGCAGGTGCATTTCGTGCTCGCGATATCCAATTGTGGCAAATCATATTCAGTCTAAAAGGTATTGAAGGCGGGTTACGAGTAGCCCGATAATTAACCAAAAGCTACAGGTTTCCACTGTAGCTTTTAGTCAATACAGCATATCCATTTCTAACTCTAAATAATAAAAGGAAAATTTCTATTGCCATTTCAATATGACAAAACCATTTAACTACACTTAGAATAGGTGGTCTTTAATAAAAGACAGATCTATTTATCACTAACGGAAATCATTCACATAACCATTATCAAAGAAGACTGTTTGATCAAATGCTATTTTTCCACCAGAAAATATCAAATCTAAATGATGACTCCCTTTTACACCACCACCCAAACCAAGATGTAAACCAGGATGTCGTTCTTCAAAACCAGCATTTCTGCCATAAAGCGCTTTCACCCCCATATTAGTCCCAATACCAAACTCTTCAACAATTCGGTTTCCGTGATTATGGTTTAGGTATAAATTAAAATCCTGACTAAATTCATCATTTTCACAATCAAACCCAATAATTTCACCCTCTTTTATATTTATAGTCATCATATCATTGACAACCCCATACTTTATGGCAAAGGGTGCCGTACTCAAAAAAGTGCCACTAAAGCTGACACTACCGTTAAGGCTCTTTATATGGCTTGCTATTTCCCCAGGAATAACATCAATATTTCCACTACCATCAATGGAAGTCCACTTATGGCCTTTTTCTAAATAACCTACAATCGAGTTCCCTTTATTAACAGATTTCTTCCATGATTCAGTAATAAAGCTTCTTATTTTGGTTAGATATTCTGGCCCTTGTGGAGAGGCATTCTTTAATGTTGATGATGCGTAAAGAAAAATAAACAAATCACAATCAGATATTTTTTGTTTTATATCGTCCGGTGATGTTTTTTCTAAAAAAGCAAAATCAGACTTTACATCGAAACGCTTCTTATGCACATGCATCTTTTGCGCAATATCGCTATGCTCAGTATCAGATCCGATAAATATTTTTATACATTCATCATTTCTTACTTTATCCGAAATTGCGGGATGGTGTGATAAACAACCATACATATTTTCAAGACTTTTATCCATGAGGATAATCCTGTTTATTTCTAAGTAAGGGGCGACTCCCCTTACTTATATATTATATCCGTTATCTTTCAAGTTGCCTCTTTGTTGGCTGCACTCACCTGCCGTCGCGATGCATCTTGAAATCCATAGGGTATATTATTTATAAAGAACCTTAATTATAAAAAACCGTTAAGGCCAAAGTGCGGTACCAAAAGGTACAACAGCTTGTGCATTCATCATTTCAACAGCATCATCGTGTGTAGGTTCTTCAAGCCATTCATCTAACTCAATCGGGTTTTCCATAAAAAAGTAGCCTCTAAAAATATCATCACGGGGATTAACCTGCACTTTACGAGAAAGAGCATTAACACAATAATAACAATATTAATTATGTTAGTTAACATTATATACAAAACACTGCAACGCAAATCACAAAAAGGAGCATTGATGAGTTCAATACTCCCTTTTAGCACACGGTTAATTCTGTTCGAAAGCGACAATCGGAGTCCGCCTATCGCTCCTCATTTATTGCGCATTCTTCCATGAATGTCTCCGGTTGCTGAGAGACAACCTGTTCCCGCTCTTTCTGAGCAAGAACACGCTCCACAGTATCAACAATCGCTTGAGTTTGTGAGTCAATCTCAATATTAACCCTCTGACCAAGACGTTTCTTACCTAATGTCGTACGTTCCAGTGTTTCAGGAATAAGGTGAACGCAAAAACGATTATTAACCACATCGCCAATTGTCAGGCTAATTCCGTCGATGCCGATAAATCCTTTATGCAAGATATATTTCATTAATTGCTTATCATGGATACGGAACCAGATTTGATGATTATTTTCTGAAGTGAAAATTTTAGCTATCTCAGCAACCGTGATGATATGACCGGACATCAAATGTCCACCAATTTCATCCCCAAATTTAGCTGCCCGCTCCAGGTTCACGTAATCCCCTGGCTGTAAATCACCAAGATTAGTCAGACGTAGAGTCTCTTTCATCAAGTCGAAACTAATCTCATCGCCTTCTATTTTGGTTACCGTCAGACAACAACCGTTATTGGCAACTGACGCCCCTGTTTCAATACCTGGCAATAATTCAGCCGGGAATTTAACAACATGAGTCCGAAAATGACTTTTTTCATCAATAGCAACCAAGGGTGCTTTTCCCTGAACGATGCCCGTAAACATAGAAGAACCTCTTAATGATTGTGTATAATTATTAATTAGTTTATACCCGTCATCTTTCAAGTTGCCTCTTTGTTGGCTGCGCTCGCTCACCCCGGTCACATCGTTATCTATGCTCCCGGGGATTCACTCCCTTGCCGCCGCGATGCATCTTGAAATCCATAGGGTATATATCAAGTTGTCATTGATCAATACAACCTGATCATTTGAATATAAACTCAGCATTATTATTGCAATATAGTATTAAATAGATACAATACTCCGGTTAGTAAGCGGTTGATTTTTCGAAAATCGTTTCTTATATACAGATGTCTTTCTTAATATTTTCCACTTTAATAAAAAAGGTGTAATGCGTGCAGAAGTATTTAAAAGAAGCGCGTAGTTTGCTCGCTCTTGGGATTCCCGTCATTATTGCTCAATTTTCACAAACTGCAATGGGGGTTGTGGACACCGTTATGGCGGGTAGCGTCAGTGCAACAGATATGTCCGCGGTTGCTGTTGGCACCTCGATCTGGCTGCCCGTTATCTTATTTGGTTACGGCTTACTATTAGCTTTACCACCCATTATTGCGCAAATGAACGGTTCTGGTCGCAGGAATCTCATTGCTAACCAAACTCAGCAAGGATTCTGGCTGGCGATTTTTCTCTCCATTATCATTATTGCTATTCTATACAACAGCAAGTTCCTGATTGACAGGCAACACAATATAGATCCACTTTTGGCAGAAAAAGCAGTGGGATTTATCCACGCAATAATGTGGGGTGCGCCGGGCTATCTGTTTTATCAGGTACTGCGTAATCAATGTGAAGGTTTATCAAAAACCAAACCAGGCATGGTAATTAGTTTTTTAGGATTATTGATTAATATTCCGATTAACTACATATTCATTTATGGTAAATTTGGCGCACCCGCTTTAGGTGGTGTCGGCTGTGGTGTTGCTACCGCCAGCGTTTACTGGGTCATGTTCCTATTAATGCGTTGGTATGTGAAACGTGCATCATCACAAAGGGATATCCGCCCTAAACATCGCTTCGCCGCACCAGAATGGCATATTTTGAAACGCATTTCAGCTCTCGGCTTGCCTATTGCGATGGCAGTATTTTTCGAAATTACGTTATTTGCCATAGTGGCATTACTGATCTCTCCTTTAGGCGTTACTGCTGTTGCAGGGCACCAAATTGCACAAAATTTTAGTTCATTAATGTTTATGTTCCCAATATCTTTGGCCGCAGCAACCACTATCCGCGTTGGCTATAATTTGGGGAAAAAATCTATCGAGAATGCCCGGATATCAGCCTATACCGGAATTATGGTTGGTTTGGTATTTGCTTGTTTAACCGCAACCTTTTCCATCCTTCTGCGAGAGCCGATCGCCTTGATGTATAACGACAATCCTGAAGTTATCACCATGGCATCACATCTGATGCTATTTGCCGCGCTTTACCAATTATCTGATGCCATACAAGTGGTAGGGGCTGGTGTTTTACGTGGATATAAAGATACGCGTTCTATCTTTTATATCACTTTTATCGCTTTCTGGATTCTGGGGCTACCAAGCGGTTATATCCTGGGATTAACCGACTATATTGTACCCGCTATGGGGCCACAAGGGTTCTGGATCGGCTTTATTATTGGCCTGACTGCATCAGCAGTAATGATATTCGCCCGTATTTCATGGACACAAAAACAACCAGATGAGGTAATTTTACAACATTCAACCCGCTAATTTACTTTACTATAAAGCCGGGGATGAATACTTAACTGGTGGAATAAACGACAAACCCACTGTGGCAGATGCAAATACGAACAGTTGAACAATAATTTGTATTATTCCCCTTGCCAGAAGGCTAACTCGCCGTTAATATTCGTCCCCGTTGTCACCAATGCAATTTAGATTGCGTCCGTAGCTCAGTTGGTTAGAGCACCACCTTGACATGGTGGGGGTCGGTGGTTCGAGTCCACTCGGACGCACCAATTGCGTAGTGACCACACCGGTTTACAGTGCGTCCGTAGCTCAGTTGGTTAGAGCACCACCTTGACATGGTGGGGGTCGGTGGTTCGAGTCCACTCGGACGCACCAAGTCTACAGATGGATCTTCCTGTTTTTATTATCTCTTCTCTTGGTTTTGCTTAATTTATTTCCCACGTCAAAATACACTGTTGTTTGTTTACAGACAGTTTGCGCAATGCGCGATAATTCTTCTCTGTTAAGATCTGCATCATTTTTCCAGTTTACCGTTATAATTAATTCATATACACCCAATGGATTTCAAGATGCATCGCGACGGCAAGGGAGCGAATCCCCGGGAGCATAGATAACTATGTGACTGGGGTGAGTGAGTGCAGCCAACAAAGAGGCAACTTGAAAGATGACGGGTATAATCATTTTTCGATTCATTTCACAGAAATAAGTCTCTATAATACGGCGCAATTTAGAGTTGAATGGTTTCAGCTTATTGATTTGCCGAACACGGAAAAGTTACAGATTATCGTATGTATACCCTATGGATTTCAAGATGCATCGCGACGGCAAGGGAGTGAATCCCCGGGAGCATAGGTAACTATGTGACCGGGGTGAACGAGTGCAGCCAACAAAGAGGCAACTTGAAAGATAACGGGTATATAAGCTCGCATGATTACATGTGCCTAACCTCACACGAAAAACACCGCATGTCTTCCCCGCCACTTGTCCTTAATGATGTTGCGCAACGTTCAACACCACATGGTATCTGCGCAAACCATAAAGTTGGCGATTCACTATTTTATCCAATTAAAACCTGTAGATAGATTGTCATGAAAAAAACTAAAATTGTTTGTACTATCGGACCAAAAACAGAATCCGAAGAAAAACTAGCCGAACTGTTGAATGCCGGCATGAATGTTATGCGCCTCAACTTTTCACACGGAGACTATGAAGAGCACGGCCAGCGTATTCAAAATATCCGTTCAGTGATGACTAAGATAGGTAAACAAGCCGCTATTTTGCTGGATACTAAAGGCCCTGAAATCCGAACTATGAAACTGGAAGGCGGTAACGATGTCTCTCTAACCGCAGGTCAGACCTTCACTTTTACTACTGACACTTCGGTTATCGGTAATAAAGACCGTGTTGCTGTCACTTACAGTGGTTTCCCCACGGATCTGGCTCCCGGTAATACCGTGCTAGTTGATGACGGCTTGATCGGCATGACAGTTAAAGAGGTCACTAAGTCAGAGGTCATTTGCCAAGTTTTGAATAACGGTGACTTGGGAGAAAATAAAGGTGTTAATCTGCCAGGTATTTCCATCAGCCTGCCTGCCCTGGCTGAAAAAGATAAGCAAGATTTGATCTTTGGTTGCCAACAAGGTGTTGATTTCGTCGCCGCTTCTTTTATCCGCAAACGCTCCGATGTTCTGCAAATCCGTGAACATCTGAAAGCGCACGGCGGTGAAAATATTCAAATCATCTCTAAGATTGAAAATCAGGAAGGTCTAAACAATTTTGATGAAATTCTGGAAGTTTCTGACGGGATCATGGTTGCTCGTGGTGATCTGGGTGTTGAAATTCCAGTTGAAGAAGTGATCTTCGCCCAGAAGAAGATGATTCAAAAATGTAATATCGCTCGCAAAGTTGTTATCACTGCAACTCAAATGCTCGATTCCATGATTAAAAACCCGCGCCCTACCCGTGCGGAAGCTGGTGACGTCGCTAACGCGATTTTGGACGGTACTGATGCGGTCATGCTTTCTGGTGAAAGTGCAAAAGGCAAATATCCAATAGAAGCAGTGACTATCATGGCAACGATTTGTGAACGTACAGACCGCGTTATGCCAAGCCGTATCGAAGCCGTCCATTGCCGTAACCTGCGCGTAACCGAAGCGGTGTGTCGTGGCGCTGTTGAAACAGCAGAAAAACTGGAAGCCCCTCTGATTGTGGTCGCAACCTATGGCGGTAAGTCTGCCAAATCCATTCGTAAGTACTTCCCTGGAGCCCCTATTTTGGCATTAACCACTAATGAAGTGACTGCCCGCCAATTACTACTTGTTAAGGGTGTTTTTACCCAAATTGTTAAAGAAATCGCCTCTACCGATGATTTCTACCGCATTGGTAAAGAAGCGGCGTTAGCAAGTGGCCTGGCGAAAAAAGGTGAAATCGTGGTTATGGTATCTGGCGCCCTAGTTCCAAGCGGCACAACCAATACATCGTCTGTTCACGTACTTTAATTTAATAGGTCGCTTTATTTCTGAAACACCGTAAATATAGCGGTGTTTCAGGATATTGAATATCTGGTTTTCTCCGCCAATATGCTGGAATACCCAATGACTTTCCCAATCATCATACTCACAGATTTATTTTCATTTTATGCTAGTTAATATTAATAATAATGCCATTCTCTGTTTTCTCGTGGTCAGAAAATGGCTTAACTCTCAACAATGATGATATTTTCCAGCACTATACCCTATGGATTTCAAGATGCATCGCGACGGCAAGGGAGTGAATCCCCGGGAGCATAGGTAACTATGTGACCGGGGTGAGCGAGTGCAGCCAACAAAGAGGCAACTTGAAAGATGACAGGTATACATCATTTGTGGAGAATTCTCTTTGCATATCATCAACATCTTTGCCTTGATCATGGCTCATCGAAAGCTTTACCGACTTCGCTTAAGTTCTGGAACTCACCTTTTGTTCCAGTCGTTTTCGCTTGAATCGAGCACAGGATATCTTGGCGACTAAAAATCGAAGCTTGCAAAAGTGCTGTTTGTTGCAACGATTCATAGACACCATGATCACGGCTATAAAGCATGGCCCGTTTAACCCCGTTAATAGCGGCTGGAGGCCGATCAGCAATACGCCGGGCAGTCGCGAGAGCGCCTTCGATGAGTGTTTCCGTAGAAGGGAACACCTTTACCACCAGCCCCAAATCATGAGCCTGAACCGCACTCAACGTATCCCCAGTCAGAGCAAGATAGCGAGCCACACCACCAGGGATCAAATGTTGCAAACGTTGAAGAATACCTAAGTCAGCCATCATACCAATATTGGTTTCTTCTATACGAAACTTCGCATTTTCAGCAGCAAAACAAAAATCGCACGCAGCAATTAAATCAAAACCTGCACCAAGGCAAGCGCCTTGTACTGCGGCAATAATGGGGAATCGGGCATGTTCCAATACGCTTATCGCCTCTTGCATTTGCAATAAGCTGAACTGCATCGATTCCCGCTCATTAGGATTAGTCGTATTAGCCTCTTTGCTAGAGGCAAAGATTTGCAAGTCAAGCCCACCACAAAATGTGTTTCCCTGTGCAGAAATCACCATTGCCCGCACTTTACCTGAACGACTGAGTTGCTCTATTGTTTCAGGAAATCGTTTCCAAAACCCAAGCGCCAAACTATTTGCCTTTTCAGGACGACTGAGTTGTAAATGGGCGACTCCGTTGTCAATGCTGATGTTAAAATATTCGTTAGATTGATCAGTTAACATAACAAACTCCTCTTACCAGTTTGAATTTGAGCCTAGGATTCAACCTGAACATTGTCAAGTTGTTCATCTACAATAAGATTCAGTTAACAAATTTGTTTTAGGAGAATCCCTAAATTATGTATAAAAAATGGCTGTATTAAAGAGATGTCCCGATGGTTCAATAGATGCAAGATGACCTGGATGTTGTATTTTTTATTTATAAGAATTTTTAACTAAAATTATTTCGAAGAATATCATTCCCTCACGGAATAGGCTTTTTTTGATTAAAATGTTACTCAACGGTTTTGTTTTTTTACATTCAGATGAAAATTATCCACTTGTTAAAGAGAAAAATTGAAATAATTGGTTTTCATGATAAAAATTTATTCTCTTTCTAAAAAACTTTGTGTAATACTTACATGGCTACTTGGAGATTAACTTAAATCTAGAGGGTATTATAATGAATCGTACTAAAATTGTACTGGGTGCAGTAGTTCTGGCTTCTACTCTGTTGGCTGGTTGTTCAAGCACTGCTAAAGTTGACCAACTGACTTCTGATATTCAGACTCTGAATGCAAAAGTTGATCAACTGAGCAATGACGTGAACGCAGTACGTACTGACATTCAAGCCGCTAAAGACGATGCAGCTCGTGCGAATCAGCGTCTGGATAATCAAGTTCGTTCCTACAAAAAATAATTTTTTGTAATTATGTACAAAAATGGCGCACAGTCCATCTGTGCGCCGTTTTTTATCATCGGATTCTGTTAGATAAATATTTGCAGGCTTCTTTGTCCGCAATGAAATATTAATTTTCCCGATAGATTGGCCCAGGTTGATATAACGGTGGTAATTTAAACGGTTCAGAGACATCTTTATTCACCGCTTGTTCTACACCTTTAACATCATCATCTTCCACCTGTACGATATTCTCTTCTCGCAACTCCTGTTGTGTTTCAGACTCTATGCCTTTACTTACCAGCACCGGCATACCAGAACGGCGTACCATCGCTTGTTCAACAATATTCTTATCTGTCTTGCTATTATCAATGAACTTGTTCAAATCAGCTGAGCGGACAATAGGTAATGTCTGTGGATCATCATCCTCTTTTTTAGACAATGGCTGATGTACTTCAATATAACGCTGACCATTTGGTTCTACAGAATACTTAACCGCTTCATTGATAATCTGTACTCGCGTTCCACGGGGCACTGTGTTGAACAACGTTTCAATATCATCAGGACGTAAACGGATACAACCGGAACTCACCCGCATACCGATACCAAAATCAGCATTCGTGCCGTGGATCAAGTATTCTCCTCGCCCGGCAGCTAAGCGCAACGCAAATGCGCCCATTGGGTTTTCCGGACCAGCAGGAACAACCGCAGGTAAGATAACCCCCTGTTCAGCATAATGTTTACGGATATTCTTAGTCGGCGTCCAAGTTGGATCTTTAATTAGCTGACTAACAGATGTTGTCATCACTGGCGTATTACGACCGAGTTGCCCAATACCAATGGGATAAACGATGACTTTGTTTTTTCCTTTAGGAAAATAGTAGAGTCTGAGCTCTGCAAGGTTAATCACCATCCCCTGCCTCGGTGTATCAGGCAACAACATTTGTGATGGAATAATCAGTTCAGACCCCTGAGCCGGCAAATAAGGGTCGGTACCTGGATTAGCTTCCAGCATTGCCAGTAAACCAATTTCATATTCGGCAGCAATGGCCTCTAAAGAACGTCCATCATCGGGTACAACCAATGTCGTATTTTCGCCAATTAAACGACTATTGGCCGCTGGCAAAGTATATTCTGTGGCACTGACTGTGTTAGTTAGCCCACTGAACAATAACACGCCAATAAACGTTAAAACTCGTTTCATGCTTGCTTCCTGGAATGACTTCTGAATGTTATCGAATAAATTTATACCCGTTATCTTTCAAATTGCCTCTTTGTTGGCTGCACTCGCTCACCCCGGTCACATAGTTACCTATGCTCCCGGGGATTTGCTCCCTTGCCGTCGCGATGCATCTTGAAATCCATAGGGTATAGGTGTAAAAGGTTGAAGCCTTATTGGCCGTACATATTATCAGTAGCGGAAGAAACGCGTAAGACTAGCATTTAAACCATTTTACTTGCCCTATTTCGGATGGCACGTATCATCGCATGCAGCCCCTGCGTGCGTGAAGGTGTCAAATGTTGCTCCAAAGACAATTTCCCAAAATATTCAGTCACATCCAAATCCAGAATCTCCTGGGTTGTTTTACCTTGAAACAGGATAAAGACAATCGCAACCAATCCTTTAACAATAGCGGCATCACTGTCACCAATAAATTCCACTTTGTTTTGGTGATTCATTCTCAACAGTATCCACACCTGGCTCTGGCAACCTGCAATTAAGTTCTCAGGTTGGCGTTGTTCGTCAGTAAGAGGAGGCAACTTCGCCCCCAGTTCAATCATATAGAGATATCTTTCTTCCCAATTCTGGCAACGGGAAAAATTACGTAACAACTTATTTGTGTCGGGCAAACTTGCCATGACTTTTTCCTTATCACTCTTTTGATCTATAACTAGCTCAACCCAATAACTGTTCTATTCTCTGCAATGCAACAACAAGTGCATCAATATCTTCTTGCGTAGTATAAATCGCCAATGAGGCTCTACACATGCTGGAAACGTGATAATGTTCCATCAAAGGAAGGGCACAATGATGCCCGGTACGGATCGCTATTCCATATTGATCAAGGAAACTTCCCACATCATAAGCATGATGTCGGCCAAGGTTGAAAGCAATAACCCCCTGACGTTGCTCAGGACCATACAATTTCAGGGTTCTGACCTCTTTCAGCCGTGCCATTGCATAATCCATCAATACCTGTTCATGCCGCTGAATTTCATCCAGCCCAAGTGAAGTGACATAATCGACAGCAGCACCAAGCCCAATAATTCCCGCAATATTTGGGGTTCCCGCCTCAAATCGCCACGGTGGTTCCGCATAGGTTATCCCCTTTTGCAGGCTGACCTGTTTTATCATTGCGCCCCCCCCTTCCCAAGGTGGCATAGCATCTAGCAGGGATTTACGCCCATAAAGCACACCAATGCCTGTTGGGCCATATAATTTGTGACTAGAAAAAACATAGAAATCGCAGTCCAGATCCTGCACATCAACTTGCTTATGCATAATGGCCTGAGCACCATCGACTAGAATATGTAACCAACTCCCCTGCTCATTAGCTAGTTTTCTTGCCTGTTTTATGATTTGACGTACAGGATTCACTGTACCAAGCACATTAGAGAGGTGAGTAAAAGAGAGTAATTTAGTCCGTGAATCAATCAAAGAAGCTAAGACGACTTGATCCAACTCGCCATTCTCATTCAGTGGCCATACTCTAATTTCAAACCCAATCTGTTCTGCCAGCATATACCACGGAACAATATTGGCGTGATGTTCCATTTCAGTAATAACAATATTATCGCCATTATTGATAAACTTGCGACCATAACTGTTAGCAATCAGGTTAATTCCTTCTGTCGTACCTTTAACGAAGACAATCTCTTCATTACTTTGAGCATGAATAAATTGCGCCATCTGGTCGCGCACATTTTCAACCATCCGAGTAGCCGCAGAGCTCAGGGTATGAATTCCCCGGTGAACTGCCGCATACTGGTGCAAACAAAATTCACTTTCTCGTTCAATAACCGAAACCGGCTTCTGAGTGCTGGCAGCACTATCAAGATAAACCAATGGATGCCCATTAACCTGTTGAGTTAACACCGGGAAATCTTGCCGCACCTTTTTTACAGAAAAAGTCATCTTTCCACTCTCGCTAAACGGTGCTTAATGTGTTTCATAACAACGGCCTTCAGGGATTCATCTTCAATAGATTCAGTTAGCTCAGCAGCAAAAGCAAATACCATCATATGCTCTGCATCACGTCGTTCGATGCCGCGTGATTGCAGATAAAACAGTTGTTCTTCATCTATCCGGCCAACGGTCGCACCATGACTGCATTTCACATCATCAGCGTAAATTTCCAGTTGAGGTTTGGTATCTACTTCGGCCTGTTTACCTAACAACAAATTGTTATTGGCCATTTTTCCATCAGTTTTCAATGCGTAAGGCGCCACTTTAATCATGCCGTTAAATACCGCTTTGCTCTGATCCATCACAATGGTTTTATGCAACTGACGGCTTTCACAATGCCCCTTATTATGTTCCAAATAAGTACGAGTATCGGCGACCTCTTTTCCCTGCGGCAACATTAAGCTGTTCAACGACAGATTGGCCCCTTCGCCATTCAACTTAACACTGGTATTGTGTCGGCCAAGCCCAGAACCTAATAAAAAGCTGGTGCTTTTTACTTGAGCATCACGACCAATCACAATATCGTTATGGGCAAAGTGATAACTTGCACTGTTCTCAACCCCCAGTTTTATATGGGCGAAATGGGCATTATCCCCCACTTCCGCAGTTAATCGGCTTCCTGTCATATGAGGTTGCTGTTCATCAATACTGACGAAGTGTTCAATCACGCTGGCACTCGCATTCGTGCCTACGGCAATGTGGTAGCGGTAATGACTACTATTCAATGCCTCACTACAGTGACCACTGGTGATATTCAGCAGGTACAGCGGCTTTTCTGCCACTTGCCCTGCCTTTAACGTAATAACCAAAGGTTGTTGAGCCAAACTCTCTGTCAAATGCAGAAAAATCTCACCCTGTATCGGCGCCAGAAGTCCACTTTTGTTGTCCAGTAAATTTAGTTGATATGGACCAAAATCGTAGGAACTCAGTAAAGGTGAAAAACAACCATCCACCATAACGACACGCCAACAATCCATTGGAATCGCCAGTTGTTCGCATTGTGCTACTGTCAATTCCCAAGTTTTGCTGCTGTATTGCTGATTTAACAATTTATCCAACGGCGTATAACGCCAATCTTCATGTCTGAATTGGGGAAAACCGGTTTTAATGGCTTTCTGCCAATGCAAACTGGCATGAGATGAATCCTCACCATGACGGTTGTGGTACAAATCAGCAAAACGTGCTAATGCTTGCTGGTTACGTTCTGCAACCTGCCGCACCTTTTCAGCTTTTTCACTGTTGGTCAATAAGCCAGCCATAACCTTGCTCCTCCAACTTTTTCGCCAGACTGAAATCACCGGATTCAATAATTCGTCCCTGATAAAGCACATGCACAAAATCAGGTTTCACATAATCCAAAATACGTTGGTAATGGGTCACAATAATGAATGAGCGGTTTGGATCACGTAACGAGTTCACGCCATTAGCCACAATTTTCAATGCATCAATATCCAGCCCTGAATCTGTCTCATCCAAAATACAAAGTGTCGGCTCCAGCGCGGCCATTTGCAGAATATCGTTACGTTTTTTCTCACCACCGGAAAAGCCGACATTGACTGAACGTGTCAGCAAATCCGGCGGCATATCCAACAATTCAATTTTTTCTTCGATAAAATCGGCAAAATCAAAGCGATCCAGCGGCTCCTGATAGCGATATTGGCGAACAGCGTTCACTGCGGTTTGCAGGAAAAATTGATTACTGACACCCGGAATTTCTATCGGATATTGAAACGCCAGGAAAATCCCCTCGCCAGCTCGCTCTTCTGGCTCAAATCCAAGTAAGTCTTTGCCTTTAAAGGTGATTTCACCATCATCGATTTCATACTCTTCACGGCCAGCTAACGTTGCTGATAATGTACTTTTACCGGAACCATTCGGCCCCATGATGGCATGAATTTCACCCGGTTTAACTTCAAGATTTAATCCTTTTAAGATTTCATTACCTTCAACACTGACTCGTAAGTTTTTAATACTTAACATATTACATGCCTTCGAACGACTTAACGTTCTGTCATAAAAAAGGGAAACCGAGAAAATTCATCCGACGCTGTGTTCAAGGCTGATCGCCAGCAATTTTTGTGCTTCAACAGCAAATTCCAGGGGAAGTTCAGAGAACACATCCTTACAGAATCCATTAACAATCATGGAAATCGCATCATCTTCACTGATGCCACGTTGCAAGCAATAGAACAATTGATCTTCACCAATGCGGGAGGTTGTCGCTTCATGCTCCAGTTGCGCCGTATTGTTCTGTACTTCTACATAAGGGAATGTATGTGCGCCACATTCAGTACCAATCAACATGGAGTCACATTGGGTATAGTTACGAGCGTTTTCTGCTCCCGGTAATATTTTAACCAGCCCACGATAACTGTTCTGACTACGACCGGCAGAAATGCCCTTTGAAATGATTGTCGATTTAGTGTTACGGCCGATGTGGATCATCTTGGTGCCGGTATCGGCCTGTTGAGTGCCGTTAGTCAGCGCAACGGAGAAAAACTCGCCAATCGAATTATCCCCTTTCAAGATCACGCTGGGATATTTCCAAGTAATTGCGGAACCTGTTTCCGATTGAGTCCAAGACATTTTGGCATTTTCGCCTTCACATAATGCTCTTTTAGTGACAAAGTTGAGAATTCCCCCAGCACTGTCACCACCTGAGAACCAGTTTTGTACCGTGGAATATTTCACTTCGGCATCTTTATGGATAATCACTTCGACAACAGCAGCATGAAGTTGATAACTATCACGCACCGGTGCAGAGCATCCTTCTATATAGCTGACATAACTGCCTTCATCAGCAATCAGGATAGTGCGCTCAAATTGGCCCGTTTTCGCAGCGTTGATACGGAAATAGGTGGACAGTTCCATTGGGCATCGAACGCCTTTTGGCACATAAACAAAAGTACCATCAGAAGCCACTGCGGCATTCAGCGCGGCAAAAAAGTTATCGTGGCTTGCAACTACACTGCCGAGGTATTTACGGACCAATCCGGGATATTCCTGTATCGCTTCACTAAATGAGCAGAAAATAATCCCTTCTTTCGCTAACTTATCCCGATAAGTCGTTGAAACAGAAACGGAGTCAAAAATAGCATCTACCGCAACAGCTTCACCTTCCCGTACAGGAACACCCAACTTATCAAATGCTTCTTCAATTTCCGCGGTTAAATAGCTATTAGTTTGCTCCGCCCCTGTTCCTTGAACAGCACCAGATTGTGAATTGCAACTATCACCACAAGCACCGCATGAAGGTGCTGAATAGTAACTGTAGTCCTGGTAATCAAGATTAGGATAATTGGCTTTCAACCAATGAGGCTCTTCCATTCCTAGCCAATGGCGATAAGCCTCCAGCCGAAATTCAAGCATCCATTCGGGCTCATTGCGTTTTGCGGAAATGGCCCGCACAACATCTTCACTCAAACCTTTAGCTAACTCATCCGTCGTTACCTGAGTAAAGAAGCCTTCTTTATAACGATGATCGCTGAGCCAAGTCTGCACATCATCACTGATTTCTACATTGCTCTGAGACATATATTGGTACACTTATATACCAAAGCTTTCACCACACCCACAGGCATGTTGTGCTTTTGGATTATTGAATTTAAATATCTGATTTAAACCTTCACGAACAAAATCCACTTCAGTACCATCAATAAATGGCATTGCTTTCAGAGGAACATATAGACATGCACCTTCATTTTCATACCTTAGATCATCAGGTGCCGGATCGTTAACCATCTCAAACACATAGCCAAAGCCGGCACATCCTGACTGCTTAACCCCCAGATATAATCCCTTACTTTGTGGGTTTTGCTGCATCAATTTTAAGATCTGCGCTGCGGCTCTCGCGGTAATGGTGATTCCCTGCCATGCGGTTTCATTCAGAGAAAAGGTTTCAACACTGTTTGTCATAGTTGACCTCATATTTGTTCTATAGCCATTTTTGCCGCCGTTATCGGAGAGTTCTCCTCCCGTATAATGGTAATGATAACCTTTATCACTTCAACCATTTGTTTTAAGAGGATATACCTTAATCAGCCCAAACTTTATACAAATACGATGATTTATGTTCATTTCACATGAAGGTATATCTTTAATTTATTGTTTTATCTATAAATTATTAGTTTGATCAATTGTGCTATATTTTACTTATTAGCGTAAAATAAAAGCACAAAAAGTTCATCAGAAACACTATTTGATGTGAACTTTCAGATATACGGGAAAATAGTTCCTTTCCCAGTATGAAAATAGCAGCCAACCAGATAAAATTGACATAGTTAGCCGAAGATGCAAAATAGAGATTGTCATTATGATCATAATATATAGAAATAGCATTTCTATTTAATCGAGACAATTAATTAAACGCATTAAGAAACAATTTTATCTATATATTCCATCATCAATATTCCTTTCTTTTTTATTAATAGATTTACTAGCTGGCTAATTTAATTCGAAGGTATTACGTGACCATAATAAATATTTTCAATATCTTGCATCTTAGATGAATAAAAGTATACTGCCTCCGGGTGCTTGAGACTTTCTGTCTTGAGCATTATGTTCCAGGCAGAAAGAGAAAAGCCCCATCCGACTATAAATCGAAATGAGGCTACTCCTATGTCCAACAACATAAGGCTAGCCTCTTACCTGACAAAAAGCAAGGAGAGAAGGCTATGAAGCCGCAAAAAATCGCAATATTGAGTTTGATCATTATTTGTGTGACGTTACTCATATTCACGTGGATAACAAGGGGTTCAATCTGTAAACTCCATATCAAACGAGGTAATACAGAGGTTGCGGCAAGCATGGCTTACGAATCCAGCAGCAGGTAAGGCAACCTTAGGCGGGAGGTTTTTACTCCCGCCCTTTTAGATATTGTTATGACTTGGTTCTCAGGCACCCTTTATATTTAAATGGAATTTAACGCAAATTAAAACTGCTGAAACTTTAGCATTAATTAATATATCAGCATTTATAGATTTGAATAAGAATTTTCAATTAGATCTTTCCCTATTAGAGTATTAATTCTTTTAAGATAATTCACCATCCCTATTCATCAGACATATACAATCAAACAACCCATAATATTATAAAAACATCGATAAGTTACATAAATATATATACTTCTTAAAGGTTATCACAACTAAATCCAATTACTGTAAAAAATAACTCTTTCACTTAAATAGTAGGTTATTTATCCATACAATAACCTACTTTCACTTTTATTTTATATTTTATCCAGGCAAAACTGATGTGGTTAACCGAGAGGTACAGCACAAATGTTGCCGCTCATCAAAAATATCAATTCGCCACACCTGGTGATTGCGGCCAATATGAATAGGTTTACATACGCCTTTCACTTCACCACTACGAACCGAGCGAATATGATTAGCATTGATTTCCAGCCCAACAACTTTTTTCTCACCTTCGGAACAGAGATACCCAGCTAAAGAACCGAGTGATTCTGCCAGCACAACAGATGCCCCGCCATGCAATAAACCAAATGGCTGACGCGTGCGATAATCAACCGGCATTGTGCCTTCAATATAGTCATCACCGATATGCGTGATTTTTATGCCCAGATGGCCCATCATACATTGGCTATTTACTTGATTCAGGCTATCCAGTCCAATATCACGTTTCCAAATCATGGGATTATCTCCAATAAAGCTTGCAACGGATGCTTAAGTACTTGCCCTTCTATCCGCTTAACCTGACTGCGGCAGGAATAACCAGAGCTTAGACAACGCTCCAATGGTAATTTCTGCAAGACAGGTTGCCAGGATAACTTATAGATACCAATAGAGTGTTCTATGTTTTTGTTTTCATGACCATAGGTTCCGGCCATGCCACAGCAGCCTACACTGATATTATTCAGCTTGCTACCCAACCGATGGAAAATTTTTTCCCACTGTTGACTACTGCCCGGTAGCATAGTCACTTCGGTACAATGTCCAAATAGATACCATTTATCACCAGATCTTTCTTCATGGTCACTTTTCTCTGGTAAAGTATTAATCAACCATTCATGAACAAGCTGAACCTCAAACTTCCCTCGCTGTTCTCCCAGAATTTCTTTATATTCATCCCGGTAGCACAGTACCAGCGCTGGATCGACACCGACCATAGGAATACCCAACTCAGCAACCCGGTTCAGAAAATCTGACGTCTTTTTGGCCGTTTTAGCAAAACGAGATAAGAAGCCTTTGATATGTTGTGCTTTGCCGTTTGGAGAAAATGGCAGCAATACGGGTTTATATCCCAATTTTTCTACCAAATAGGCAAAATCAGCCACAACTTTTGCATCGTAATAACTCGTGAACGGGTCCTGAACGATCAACACGTGTTCGTCACGATGAGCCTGTTCCATTTTTTCAAGCTGTTCCAGTGTGGTCGAAAGTGCATAATGACCCGCCAGTTGTTGGTACAGCGTCGGGCTGGATAACAAGGGTAAATCCACCATGCCGATAGTCCGGCGGCTCAATTCTTGTATCCACGGTTGTTTCAGGAAGAAATTAAAGACCCGAGGGACCTTAGCCATTAATGGCGTACTGCTTTCCGCACTCGCCACGATATGATCACATAAAGGGCGAAAATAGCGGCCGTGATATAACTCAAGAAAACGTGCACGAAATGACGGAACATCAATTTTAATCGGGCACTGTGTTGAGCAAGCTTTGCATGCCAGACAACCAGACATTGCCTCTTTCACTTCGTGAGAAAAGTCATACTCCCCGCGCCATGCCTGCCAACTATTGTGGGTCTTCTCAATCAACCCACGCAAACTTGGTCGTTTTTGTTCTAATCCCTGTTTCAGTAACGTCGGATCCACACCCTGTTCAGCCAAAAGGCGCAGCCATTCACGCACCAGTGTTGCGCGTCCTTTCGGTGAATGAATACGTTGCTGACTCACTTTCATTGATGGACACATCGGGCTTTTTACATCGAAATTAAAACAGAGCCCATTCCCATTACACTCCATAGCACCGCGGAATGTATTCCTGACATTTACCGGAATTGTCCGGTCATACGTTCCTCGCTTAACAGCATCGACTTTCATCATCGGGGCATCAACCCCCATCGGCGGACAAATTTTACCCGGATTCAAGCGATTATCCGGGTCAAAGGCAGCCTTAACCCGGCGTAATTCTTCATACAAGATGCTACCGAAAAATGCCGGGCTGTACTCAGCACGAAATCCTTTACCATGCTCTCCCCACAGCAAACCACCATAACGTGTGGTGAGACTGACAATTTCATCAGAAATCTGTTTCATCAGTATCTCTTGCTGAGGATCGCACATATCCAGCGCCGGCCGAACATGCAGCACCCCCGCATCCACATGACCAAACATACCGTAATTAAGATGATGACTATCCAATAGCTGCCGGAATTCCACAATATAATCAGCGAGATACTGTGGCGGCACACACGTATCTTCTACAAAAGGAATAGGTTTCGCCGCACCTTTACTGTTACCCAACAAACCAACTGCTTTCTTGCGCATTGCATAAATACGCTCAATATCAGCTAACTCTCGGCAAATTTGATAACCAATAATCCCAGCTTGATTGCCATCCATCAGTTCATCAAGGCGCTGACAAAGTGTTTCTACTTGCCGATCTATCAAAGGTTGATCATCTCCACTGAATTCAACAATATTCAACCCTTGCATATCTTTGTTAGGAATATCCGTTATTAATTCCTTAACTGAGTGCCAGACGATGTCCTCACGCGCCAAATTCAGCACCTTGGAATCCACGGTCTCAACCGATAACGCCTTTGCCTCCACCATAAAAGGAGCATTACGCAGTGCAGAATCAAATGAATCATATTTCACGTTCACCAATCGCCTAACTTTTGGCAGCGGAGTCATATCCAAAACCGCTTCGGTAATAAAAGCTAGCGTTCCTTCTGAACCAGTTAAGATACGACCTAAGTCAAATTTCCGCATATCGTCACTGAAAACATGGCGCAAATCATAACCGGTCAGAAAGCGATTAAGTTTGGGGAATTTTTCAACGATAAGTTCACGTTGTTCACGGCAACGATTAAGCACCGTATTATAAATGCGACCGGTAACAGAATCCTCTTGCGCAATCGATTCCGCCTGGACTATATCCATAGCGCGGGTGTCAAGTAATTCCCCCCCTAATAGCACTGCCCGTAGACTAAGAACATGATCAGAAGTTTTACCATAGACTAATGAACCCTGACCGGATGCATCAGTATTAATCATACCGCCCAATGTTGCACGGTTACTGGTTGAAAGCTCCGGTGAAAAGAAATAACCATATGGACGCAAATATTGATTCAATTGGTCTTTAATCACCCCCGCTTCAACTCTGACCCAACCTTGCTCCGGGTTAATCTCAAGAATGCGATTCATATAACGGGACATATCCACCACAATGCCGTCATTAAGCGCCTGACCGTTTGTGCCTGTACCGCCACCGCGTGGAGTAAATGTCAAATTCTGATATTCTTTTTCACCTGCGACATGAGCCAGTAAAACCACATCGGCACTAGATCGAGGGAAAACGACAGCCTGTGGTAAGAGTTGATAGATACTGTTATCTGTCGCCATTGTCAGACGATCGGCATAACTACTGGCAACATCTCCGGTAAATCCTTGTTCCTTTAATGTATCCAAGAACTTCTGTGCGACCTCACTGACGTGCGGTGCTTGTGATATGCGTGGGATCATTATCGTTTTGACCCTTTTAGAATGAGTGTCCACATTGCTTCATTTATACTATCTTTGAATCAATGCCTTAATCAGCCGTAACCATTTACCACCGTTAACTGATTTGTCTGAGAAGGCAAGCGTTTACCTTATCATAATATTCACCTATTTTGAGTAACCTGTAGATAACATCCTATTTATACCCGTCATCTTTCAAATCCATAGGGTATATTCATTATCTTTAGCACCTTAGCGCCACTAACTCCCTGAGAGAAATTAACTTATGGACAAATCTCAACCGCATTATGATTTACCAAAACTATTATTTACTTTAATTTTCCTGTCACTGTTAATTGTTACCAGCTTTTGGGTGATAAAGCCCTTTATCTTCGGTTTTGTCTGGGCCGGCATGGTTGTTATCGCCACCTGGCCATTATTAGAAAAACTACAGAGCAGTTTATGGGGTAAACGCTGGATTGCAGTCTCCATCATGACGCTACTGCTAATTCTATTATTTGTGATCCCTATCGCATTACTGGTCAGTAGTTTATTGGAAAACAGTGCGCCACTAATCCAGTGGGCTAAATCCCCCGCTCATTTTCAGATACCGACAATGACCTGGCTGAATAATATTCCTCTGGTTGGAGATAAACTATACAGCGGTTGGAACTCACTCATTACTGATGGTGGAAATGTTCTGATAGCTAAAGTCCAGCCTTATGTTGGAGAAGCCGCAACCTGGTTCTTTACTCAAGCAGCAAATGCCGGGCGTTTCGTATTCCATCTCGGTTTGATGGTGCTATTCAGCGTGCTCTTATATCTAAAAGGCGAGCAGGTGACGATGAGCATTCGCCATTTTGCCATTCGCCTGGCAAATAAACGCGGAGATGCCGCCATCCTGTTGGCAGCACAATCCATCCGTGCCGTAGCGCTTGGAGTGGTGGTTACCGCATTGGTTCAAGCCATTATCGGTGGTCTTGGCTTGGCTGTTTCAGGCATTCCTTATGCTACGTTGCTGACAGTACTCATGTTTGTCTGTTGTGTCGCTCAACTCGGTCCATTACTGATTTTAGTTCCCGCTGTTGCCTGGCTTTATTGGACAGGTGATACAACCTGGGGAACCGTGCTACTGGTCTGGAGCGGTATCGTAACGACAATGGATGGGTTTCTTCGCCCATTTTTAATCCGTCTGGGCGCAGATTTACCTATGGCGCTGATATTAATAGGCGTTATTGGTGGAATACTCTCATTTGGCATGATTGGCTTATTTATCGGCCCCGTTGTATTAGCAGTTGCTTATCGTTTATTAATCGCATGGATGAATGAAGTCCCAGAACCTAAAAATGATTTAGCCGAAACTGAAAAATATCTGGAACAGAAATTTTCAGAATAAATTTGTATGATAATTAATTCTGACTTATATAGCGAAAGAGAGTTAGCTCTTTCGCTAAAGCATAATTTTAATAAAACTTATCACTTTTCTGAGGTGCTGATTTATTAAATATCATTATTGTAAATAAATTGTTAAAAAATAGTTAAATCTGGCTCATTATAGCCGTAAATAATACGTAAATTAGGACAATTCTTAATGAATAAACGATTTAACTAAATTAATATAAGTGGGCTATGAACGAGACGTTTATTTCTCCTTTTGATGGTTCTACTTGTTAGAAACACCTAATATTGCTGTGTGTAGTCCTTGCCTATCACGCCCATGATAGGCTTTTTTTTCACTATTTTTATACTTTCCCATAGAACGATAATTAACGACTCTAGTTGTTAAAAAGCCCGCCATTATTTTGACGGACCTTAATTTCAATTGAGTATTATTCTCAATTAATTCACTTTCGCTAATCCTAACCAAGTTTTTACAACGGTATCTGGATTTAATGACAGGCTATCAATCCCTTCTTCCATCAGCCAATGAGCAAAATCCTGATGGTCTGAAGGCCCCTGACCACAAATTCCCACATACTTGTTTTGACGCTTAGCCGCTTGAATAGCCAATGAGAGCAGAGCCTTGACCGCATCATTACGTTCATCAAATAGTTCAGATACCACCCCAGAATCCCGATCCAAACCAAGAGTCAGTTGAGTCATATCATTAGAACCAATAGAGAAGCCATCAAAATGTTCAAGGAACTGTTCTGCCAGAATTGCGTTGGACGGAATCTCGCACATCATAATGACTTTCAATCCGTTTTCACCGCGCTTCAACCCTTGGGATGCCAGTTCAGCAATCACTGCTTCAGCCTGCGCTACCGTACGAACGAACGGGATCATAATTTCAACGTTGGTCAACTCCATATCATTACGTACACGTTTAACGGCTTCGCACTCCAATGCAAAACAGCGACGGAAACTGTCAGAAACATAACGCCCTGCACCACGGAAACCTAGCATAGGGTTCTCTTCATCAGGTTCATAAATGTCACCACCAACCAGATTAGCATATTCATTGGATTTAAAATCAGACAAACGGACAATAACCCGTTTCGGCCAGAATGCAGCCGCTAGAGTGGCAATCCCCTCCGTCAAGCGCCCAACATAGAACTCAACCGGGTTGTCATAACCTACCATCAGCGATTTTATCTCTTGCTGCAACTCAGGAGTTTGCTGATCAAACTCCAGTAATGCACGGGGATGTACACCAATCATCCGATTAATAATAAACTCCAAACGAGCAAGACCTACGCCATCATTCGGCAAACGGGCAAAATCAAATGCACGATCTGGATTGCCGACGTTTAGCATAATTTTTACATCAAGCTCCGGTAACTGATCGACTTGAGAACTTTGTACAGTAAAATTCAGTTGATTCTGATAAACAAAACCCGTATCACCTTCCGCACAGGAAACTGTCACCGACTGATTCTCTTTCAAACGTTCCGTTGCATCACCGCATCCAACAACCGCGGGAATGCCCAATTCACGGGCAATAATCGCTGCATGACAGGTCCGGCCACCGCGGTTAGTCACAATCGCAGCAGCTTTTTTCATAATAGGTTCCCAATCCGGATCGGTCATATCAGTAACCAGAACATCACCCGGTTGGATGCGATCCATTTCATTCAAGTTGTGAATGACTTTTACTCGACCTGCACCAATACGATGGCCTATGGCACGTCCTTCCACCAATACCTGACCTGGTTCATTCAGTTGGTAACGCTCCATAACCTGCTGGTTTGAGCGGACAGTCTCAGGACGCGCCTGAACAATGTATAACTTGCCGTTATGACCATCTTTAGCCCATTCAATATCCATGGGTCGGCCATAATGTTTTTCAATTAGTAACGCCTGACGCGCCAATGCCTCAACTTCTTCATCAGCTAAAGAGAAACGATTGCGTTGTGATGCGGGTACATCTTCGATGCGTACCTGCTTGCCATGTTCTTTATTGTCAGCATAGATCATATGCAGTTTTTTAGAACCCAGATTGCGGCGCACAATCGCTGGTTTACCCTTATTCAGGGTTGATTTATGAACATAGAACTCATCCGGATTCACAGCGCCCTGAACAACCATCTCACCCAATCCGTAAGCAGAGGTAATAAAAACAACCTGATCAAACCCTGATTCAGTATCAATAGTGAACATCACACCGGAAGAGGCGAGATCAGAACGCACCATACGTTGTACACCCGCTGATAATGCAACCCCCCGATGGTCATATCCCTGATGGACACGATAGGAAATAGCGCGATCATTAAATAATGAAGCAAACACATGTTTGATGGCAACCATCACAGCATCAATGCCTTGCACGTTTAGAAAGGTTTCCTGCTGCCCGGCAAAAGAGGCATCAGGCATATCTTCAGCCGTTGCCGAAGAACGTACAGCAAAAGAGGCTTCAGGCTCTCCTTCAGACAACTGTTGATAAGCATCCTGAATATCTTTTTCTAGTTGTGGCGTAAATGGTGTATCAATCACCCATTGGCGAATTTGTGCACCTGCTTTAGCCAGTTGATTGACATCATCAACATCCGTTTCATCCAGCAAGTCATAAATACGCTGATTGACACCACTTTGTTCCAAGAAATCATTAAATGCCTGTGCTGTCGTGGCGAAACCATTCGGGACAGAAACCCCCAACTCTGACAGGTGAGTGATCATTTCTCCCAGGGAGGCGTTTTTACCACCAACCCGGTCAATATCATGCATACCTAATTGGTTATACCAAAGCACATTACGCAGGGTGAGGTCATTATTGGGCATTAAAACAATCCTTTTAGCATTTGGGTACAAATCGGAAAAATTGGCACTGCATAGCGCAGTCATAAATAGACTAACACAATGTTTTCGCACACATAGAAAGGTGAATCGATCAACCCAACACATTATTTTTTTCTTAGGTATACTTTGCAGAAAATCGATACTCGGTTTCATTTAACTAAACGATTGGAAAGATAAAAGGTCACTATAAATATCATGGCAAAACTCAGATTAGAAACATCAGCGAAACGTAATGGTCGTAATAGTGTTGAAGGTGTTGAACGCACTGTCTTTTTTATTTCAGATGGCACAGCAATTACCGCAGAAGTATTAGGCCATGCTGTCTTATCACAATTCCCCATCAAAATAACTTCTTATACTCTTCCTTTTGTTGCCAGTGAAACCCGCGCAGAAGAAATAAAGCAACAAATAAATCAGATATATCAAGATACGCGTATAAGACCTTTAGTTTTCTATTCCATTATCTCTTCTGGAGTGAAAAATATTATTACCAGCAGCGAAGGATTTTGTCAGGACATTGTACAAACACTGGTCGCCCCATTACAGCAAGAAACCGGGTTGGAACCCAAACCCGAACTTAATCGCACTCACGGTCTGACTGAGAAAAATCTCAGCCAGTACGATGCGCGTATCGCTGCTATTGATTATGCCCTGGCACATGATGATGGTATCTCTTTACGTAATCTTGACCAGGCACAGGTTATCCTGTTGGGCGTATCCCGCTGTGGGAAAACACCCACTAGCCTCTATTTAGCCATGCAATTTGGTATTCAGGCTGCAAATTATCCTTTTACTGCGGATGATATGGACAATTTACAATTACCTGCGACATTAAAACAATTTCAACATAAGTTATTCGGGTTAACTATAAGCCCTGAACGGCTGGCCGCTATTAGAGAAGAACGTCGAGAAAATAGCCGTTATGCATCATTGAGGCAATGTAGAATAGAAATTTCCGAAGTTGAAGCTTTATTCCGTAAGAATAAGATTAATTATCTTAACACCACCAATTATTCTGTTGAAGAAATCTCAACCAAAATAATCGACATGATGAAGCTAAACCGACGAATGTTTTAAAAATATATCAATAGGAATAATGGAAAAAAATTTATCATATGACTAATTATATCATTTGTTTAACTTAGTCGTTTTCGTTTATTGTAATTTCAATTATCTATAGATATGCCTGCTAATGTGAAACGAACTTTGAGAAAATATATGTACAAAACAGATGGTTTAAGGACTCACCGTGTCGATAGTTTGGTCACACCTCAAACTCTTGCAATTCAATTTCCTGTATCCGAAAAAATCGTCAACAATGTGACAGCGTCACGGAAACGTATTGCCGATATTCTCTGCGGGAACGATCCACGGCTTATGGTAATCATCGGTCCTTGCTCTATTCATGATATTGATGCCGCTTTAGATTATGCTCAGCGACTGAACAGATTGCGTGAAAAATACCAGCACAGACTGGAAATTATCATGCGCACCTATTTTGAGAAACCACGCACAGTGGTGGGCTGGAAAGGTTTAATTTCAGATCCCTATCTCGACGGTTCTTGCCAGGTAAATCGGGGCATTACTTTGGCCCGGAAATTATTGGTTGACGTCAATGAGTTGGGTTTACCTACGGCAACCGAATTTCTGGATATGGTGACCGGCCAATATATTGCCGATCTGATCAGTTGGGGCGCGATCGGAGCCAGAACAACAGAAAGCCAGATTCACCGAGAAATGGCATCCTCCCTCTCCTGTCCAGTTGGCTTTAAAAATGGAACGGATGGCAACATCCGTATCGCCATAGATGCAATCCGTGCAGCCAGTGTCTGTCACACATTTCTTTCGCCAGATAAGCACGGTCAGATGACCATCTATCAAACCGAAGGCAACCCATACGGCCACATTATTATGCGTGGAGGCAAACAGCCTAATTACAGTGCCAAAGATATTGCTACAGCTTGTACTCAACTACGTGAATTTAATTTACCAGAACATTTAGTTATCGATTTCAGTCATGGTAATTGTCAAAAAATCCATAAACGCCAACTGACTATAGCAAAAGAGGTGGGCCACCAGATTCAAGCGGGTTCTTCCGCTATTGTCGGTGTGATGGTTGAAAGTTTTCTGGTTGAAGGCACCCAGCAAGTCATTCAGGGACAACCGCTAAATTACGGTCAATCGATCACAGATCCTTGTCTAAACTGGCAAGATACAGAACAGCTTATTGACATTCTTGCCGAAGCAGTAAGTTACCGTTTCTGAATCCTTATTCCGAGTTAGCCTTTTGCATTCATAAGAGGCTAACTGACAACACATTAATTAAATTTCATTAATGTGTTGCTCCTGACCACCAAAAATATTGCTTGAAGTCACCCCTTTATATAACGATAATAATTCTCACTATGATAATAGTTAGTATTCGCAAAGTGGTTTTATGACTAAAATATGTCACCAACATTCTTGTATTACATTTGAAAAACAATGCAACATCTATCCTGCTGAAATTGTAGAAATTGGCTACATTGACAGTAAACAACTATTAGGTGAGCTAGGAATTACCAGAATTCGTCACCAAGGAGAATTCTACCAATTGCGCCAA